>NZ_JFHM01000014.1:0-203748 GCF_003664935.1 Mesotoga sp. H07pep.5.4 | reverse complement strand
GCCTGAACGTGAGCACGAAACACAGGCATCTGTTGCAGGTTATACGGGATGAGAAAGGTAAGAAGTATGTACGAGCGGCTGGTGATAAAAAGTCTTCTTTGTTTCACGCTAATCCCCTGGGTCACGTCATTCTGAGATGATCCTGTTCAGGATCTGGGTTTTTGGGAAACCGTGGTCTGGGTTAGCGGGTTGGTGGTAGGAAAGAGCAAAGGAACTGGTTGGCCGTTGAGCGGTTCTCCGTTCGCCGAAAAGAACCGTGAAGCAAGAGCATCAAGATTCCGACCAGTAGCTTTGTCGGAATGACAGCATCTGGCCCTTTCGGAAAAACCATCTGCTGTCATCCCGAACTTGTTTCGGGATCTGGTCCCGAAGAACCAAGAACCTGGACGCGTAGCGTCGGAACGAAGAACCAAGGACGTTTTCTCCTTCATTATCCTTACCGCTCTGATTCTGGAATTGTTATAAATGGTCCTCGTAAGGAAGAAAAAAACGAGGGGCAGACTGGTTCAATCCCCCCGTTCTTCGGTATTTAGCGAGAGATCCTAAAAGATCAATGTTCTCGCCAATTTGGATTCCTTTTGTCAGCTACAGATCAATAGGACATTTCCAATATTCTTTCCAGATCTTTGGTTTTCAGGTTACCAGGTGTCACTTCGACAAGAGCTCCCATTGTTCTCATAGCATCCTCAGCAAGTCTACCGAGCATAGACTTCTCGACTCCAAGGTCCTTAAGCGTAATGTCTATATCCACGCTTTTCTGAAGCCTGTGTATTAATTCTATTGACATTTTCGAGAGCTTATCGATATCTATCTCACTTTCAGGAGCTCCCATTATTTGAGCTACTCTGGCCAATCTCTCTTTTGTATGAGGCCTTATGTAATCAAAGAATGCAGGGCCGGTTGCGCAAAGTCCAGCTCCATGGGTAGCGTTATAATGGGCGCTTATAGGATGCTCAATGGAATGATTTGCGATGCAGCCCGAAAGTGTTTCGCAAATTCCTGCGGCTGTACTTGCCCATGCGAGGGCTGTTCTAGCTTCAATGTCGTTGCCATCCCTGTAAGCTATGGGTAGATAATGATTTATGAGCGACATGGCTTCCAGAGCAAGAAGGTCTGAAGTTGGCTGATGGTTTGTATTTATGTAAGACTCAATTGCATGATAGAAAGCGTCCATTCCGGTTGCCGCTGTCTGATAGGGTGGAAGAGTCTTCATAACTTCGGGATCGACAATAGAAACAGTGGGAAAAGTTTGATCAAATCCGACACCTATCTTCTCGTCAGTTTCAGTATTGGTTACCACGGCAAAGGGGTCTGACTCGGTTCCGGTACCGTGAGTAGTGGGAATAGCGATAACAGGTAGCGCCGTTTTGGGAATTCTTCCTCCCCCAGATCCAGTGTAATCCCAGCATTTACCGCCATCCTTAGCGACCACGGCTATTAGTTTTGCCGAGTCTATGGGGCTTCCCCCACCGAGACCGATGATCAGATCGCATCCTTCATTGTTTGCAAACTCAGCGCCTTTATCGACCGTAGATGAAAGGGGGTTTGGGACTATCTCATCAAATACGGCTGTTTCTACTCCATTCTTCTCTAGAACAGCTATGACCCTGTCAAGAAGGCCAGTCTTTTTCGTACTGCTCTTACCCGTTACAATTAGTGCCTTCTTGCCCAAGGACTTTGCAAACTCTCCAACTCTGTTTAATGATCCAACACCGAATACTAGCCTTGTCGGCAAAAAATACTCGAAATTCGAAATCCTATCCACTTCATTAACCTCCTCAATGTCTTTAAATCGAAAACAAATTGTTGATTTAACTCACATTACAGTGTTTCAACCATGAAACTCAAAACTATCGCCGGCCATAAGCTCCAGGACTTCGGCAGGAAATCTTTCTGCGATCTTCTTCACTACTTTGTCACCTGTACAGTGACCAATATGGAACTTATCTATATCGAAACCCAATAGATATTCAAAGATCTCTTCAAGCTCATCTTCAGTCTTGTGCAACAAGTGCAGGCCTCCAACTACGTTCTTTACTTTTCCAAATCCCGATGCTTGTTTTACGATGTTACCAATCCCCCTGTGAGAACAGCCCGTTATAACTGTCACAACACCATTTTGGACAACAGCAAGAGAAAGTTCGTCTTCAAAGAAACCTCGAATTCTTGTACCCCCTTTGATTCTGTTGTGCTTATCTCCGGGCCTTTCCTCGGTAACGAACGGAGCAGCAGTCATTACGTGTAGACCATTTGTGATCTCTCTTGAAGCGCGCACAGTTTCGATAGAAGCTCCGAGCTGCTCATATTCACTCCCACAACCTCCTGGACTGGATTCCGTTGAACCGCTGAATTTCCTCTCAAGACATCCTTCGCCGACCATGACCTTTTTTGCACCTGTTTTTTTCAAGACACTTCCGAGCCCACCAAGATGATCATAGTGACCATGACTGATAATAATCGACTCAACCTCAGAAAGATCTATACCCAATTTTTCGGCATTCTTAACTGCAACGTCGGTAGATCCAGTATCGAAAAGGAACTTCTTTCCATTCAGTTCGATAAAGAATGAAATTCCATGTTCAGATTTGAAACCTTCGAGACCTTTGTCATTGCAAAGAACAGTTATTTTCAAGTTAATTCTCCTCTCTGCGACCGGGAGTTTCACCTCTTCCCCGAGCGACAAGTTTATTCACACTTCCGAAGTTCTAACAAGCGGAAAAAACCAATCAACACGAATCTCACTAATCAATCAAGATCCATTTTGAAATTTACCGGTTGATCAAAATCTGACTCTAATCAATGCTTTCAAAGAGACAGTTATAAGAAATTCCATGAATAACATTACAACAATCACGGGCCCTGGAGGCATGTCAAGCACGTATGATACAAAGATGCCCATCACGCTTGCCACTACTGCCATAGCCAGTGAAATCAGAATCATACCTCTGAATGAACCGGCAATGGTCTTTGAAGTGACTGCAGGAATGACCAAAAAGGCAGTGACAAGAATTATTCCTGCAATTTTTACCGAGCCTACTACGCTCAGACTTATTCCTATTAGCACTCCATAATGTATGAATCCAATAGGTACACCGTAGTGTTTTGCCATCCCCTCATCGTAAGAGTAATACAGCAGTTCTCGGTAAAACACCGCGAAGAAGACCCAGGCAATAACGTTAGCTATCAATAGCATCCAAACGTCTTCAGAAGTGACCATAAGTATATTACCAAAGAAAAGACCCATAACATCAGGAGTATAGCCCCGTATAAATGAGAGAGCAATTACGCCCAGCGACATCGAAAGAGGGAGAAGCATTCCAATAACACTACTCTCGGACAGTTTGTTCTTCCTCGTAAAATAACTGACGGCAACTGCAAAAATCACGGCCGTAACCGCAGCCATGAGAAGATAGTTCGTTCCGAGCAGCAGACCAAATGCAATACCACCGAACGTCGCGTGAGCTGCCCCATCACCAATGAATTCAATCTTTCTAAGAACAACCACGCTTGAAAAGATACCCGTGAGTGCACTTACAAGAACTGCGGCTAAAATAGCATTACGCAAGAAGCTGTATGATATGATATCACTTATAAAATCCTGAATCATAAGTGATGCTCCCTTTCGAAATGATCTCTTGATCTTATGAAGAAATCAAGGTCGCTAGAGAACGCGGACTGCAGTTCCTCTGGAGTAATATTGTCCGCATCATTATAGCAATGTAGAGTCTTGTTGATGCACATCACAGTATCACAAGCGTCAAAAACCATTCCAATGTCATGGCTTACCATTAGTATAGCAATACTCTTTTCATTCTTGAGAGACTCGAGTAACCTGTAAAAAGAAGCTTTACCCATCTCATCAACTCCAGCTTCCGGTTCATCGAGTATAAGCAAGTCGGGATCGGAGGCCAACGCCCTTGCCAGCATCAGTCTCTGATACTCACCGCCCGAAAGCGTGCCGGCCTTTCTATCTCTCAGATCTAAAATACCTACCGTCCTGAGAAGATCATCCACTCTAATCCAGTCGCTTTTTCTGAAGGGCCTCAAGATTCCACGATCACCGTATAGCCCCATTGCAGCCACTTCCCTTACCTTTATAGGGAAATCTCTCTTCCTGTCTGGATTCTGAGATAGATATCCAATCTTCCCGGAAACAACGATCTTTCCCGAATAGCCTTCAAGATCTCCAACTATCGCTTTTATGAGAGTTGTTTTCCCTGCACCATTCGGCCCTATTATCCCAACGAATTCCTTTCTTGAGATACTGAAAGAAACGTCCCTCAGAATCCAATGACTTCCAATCCTGTAGCTCAAATTTTCGACACTTAGAATTTTATTTTCCATCAAATACCCTCATCATTTCGTCGAGATTCCATTGTAGAAGCTCAATAATGCTTCCCATTGAGAGACCTAAACTATCCAGTTCGCCATGACCGACCGCTGTTTCGCTTTTCAGTATATCTATGGCTCTCTTTGAATGCTGGTACTCCGCGAATATTCCAATGACATCCTTTTCTCTTACAAAGTCAACGAGTTCCTTTATTTCCCCTATACTGGGCTCATCGCCAACTCCTTCAAGAACAGGCTCAAGCTCTATTCCATATCTTCTAAAGAAGTAAGTGAAACTTGGGTGAGCAACTATTACAATCGACCCTCGAAATCTCTCCAAATAAGAGCTGGCCTTCTCATCGAAATCATGAAGCTCGGAAATTAGTTTTTCTGCGTTTACTTTGTACAACACCGAGTTAGCCGGATCAATATTGGACAGTTTTTCCACGATAACGGGAATCAAGTAGTCGGACAGAATTACTGGATCAAGCCAGATGTGAGGGTTGAAATGGTGTAAGTCGGTGTTCGCTTCACCAATTTCATCTTCAGATACGAGAAAGTCATCCGGCAACTGATTCCCCATGTATAACACGTGCTTTCCCTGCGCTGCCAGATCTTCAAGATAACTCTCTAGGAAACTCTCCAAATCTAAACCATTCGCAATGACTAAGTCCGCTTCATTTAGCTTTCTCACATCCGATATCTTGGGAGAGAATATGTGTGGGTTCTGACCTGGTCCAATCAGAAGATCGACCTGGCCTTCTTGACCGACTATTTCTCTAACGATCAAATAGTAAGGGTTTATTGTTGCCACAATCTTTAGAGGCAACAGGGTTGTTGAAAACAGAATCATTAGCGCTGTGATAGTTAGTAAAGTCCGTTTTTTCATAGCTTCCCATCCTCGATGTCGGAGAGCATTTTTCTCTTGCACTCTCCACAAATTCCAATGAAGTAAAACACATGATCAGTAATTGTAAAATCGCGGCTTTCCGCAACTTTTTTTGCAAAAGAATCGGCAAAACCCTCATAAAATGGTTCGGTTTTGTGGCACTTTTTGCAGTGCAAAAAATGTACCGGTTCTCTTTCGCTACTGAAATAAAATCTTGTCTCGCACTCGAAGGATATCGACCTTATAAGCCCCTCATCCTCCAGGAAGGAAAGGCTTCTATAAACGCTTGAAAGATTCGGTTTTTCCTTCAATTTTCCATAAATGGAATCGGCGCTCAACGGCGATTCGGAATTATTTATCAGGTCCAAAACTTCTCTTCTAAGTGATGTCAGTCTTTTCAATTGACACCTCCGTATTGCAATTCATTTGCGCAAACTCATTGCAATCTATTTTTGCATATACTTTTCTTCTTGTCAATTCTCTTGGATTCTAAGACTGCTTTCGCATCGGAAGTATTTCAAGCAGCTTTTGAAAGAAAAAAGGCGAGGAATTTGCAAATTGCGATATCCCGGTGATCTCTATGGCCGGGTCTCTCAAAAGAATCAAGGCCTTGCCAGAATCATCCTGCCAGATCTCACCGAAAACCCTGATTTTCTTTCTGTACAGTCTTTGCAAATCTTCGGAATCCTGACCGAAAAGTGTCGCTTCCTCAGGCCTTACTCTCACGACAATATCATCACCAACTACCGTAAAGCCATTTACGTCAATCACAGTGAACTCGACCCATACTATCTTTCCGAGAAAACCGCCCAATTGATACGGATAAAGGGCTTCACGAACCTCAGAGGCATCATAAACTTGAAAATCATTGTAGGATGAGAAGATCCCACTTCTGTTATTGAAAGCCTGTCTGTAGGCTTCTCTGATTTTCGCTGAATTATGGGAGGTATCCTCATAGGTTAGAGGTCTCGCCAGACCTTGCCTGACTAGTTCTGCATTCACGAATTCACCTTCAGAGTTGAAGAGGTAAGCAAGATGCCTTCCGTAAGAATCCTTTCCATGGAGTTCAAGGGTAACCTTTCCATTGCTCAGAACCATCTGCTTCAAGAACTCTCTTGCTTCTTCGGCAAATTGACCGGCCGGCTTGCTTCCTGAAGTGACCTCTGGTGCATCTATACCAATGAGCCTAACCGTTCCTTGAAGAGCCTTTACAGTAATAGAGTCACCGTCAATCACAGAAGTTACTGCTGTCGTTAGTTTGGAACGATCGCATCCTTGAAGAAGAAAGAATGAGAAGAAAAAAACAAGGCTTAGAACTATGAAAACACTTCTCTTCACTACTTATCCCCTCTTTATCGGTTTCTAACTGTGTAAACCAATTATACAATCGCACTTTGATCTCTGGCTTTCACAGATGGAAGAATGGTCCTTTAATGAGCAAATATGTAAATTTGTACTTTAAAGGTAGAATAGAAACGACTGAAAAGCAAAGGGGGTGAAAGAATGAAAGACAACATTTCCTCAGAGCAGCTCTCAGAACTTCTTACGCAGGCTTTGGCTCTTATCGAGGACGGAGTTGCTGTGCTCGATGAATTCTCGAATGTGCTTGTGGCAAACAATCGGGCCTCCACTCTGATAGAAGGGTTGCGGGAAGAGATTAAGAAGAAGATGAGAGATTTGACACGTAGAAGTGAAGAGGCTTTGGAATACCACCACATAAGAAAGAACGGGAGATGGTTGAGGTATTATTTGAAGAAATTATCGGTACCAAATGCATTGTACTTTCTCTTTGTGGTCGAAGATATCTCAGACTTGAAGCTAGCCGAACAAACAATTTCTGAACTTGCTCATTTTGACGGCGAGACTGGGCTCCCAAATTACGTGCTTTTCAGAGACAGATTGAACATGGCAATATTTAGAAGCAGAAGAAACAACCTGTTTTCGATGGTCGCTGCATTTGAACTAAGTAATAGAGAAGCAGTTCAGAGCATCCAAGAAGCAACGCTTGTAGAGATAACAGAAGAGCTTGTCAAGGGCATAAGAAAGAGCGATACGCTGTGTAGGTTTTCTAGAAGAGAATTTCTTCTGCTTGCCGAGGACCTTAAAAATCCTGATTCCGCCGCCAGGATAATTGGAAAAGTCCTTAGCTCTTTTGAGAAGTGGAAATTGGACCAAGGCGATTCAACGCTGGAACTCAAAGCGGGATCTGTCTTGCTCCCAAGGGACGGAGTGGAAGCGGAGTTGCTTGTCAACAAAGCCTTCGCTTCGATAAGTTCGCAAGGAGTCGAATAGCCATGAAATTCATTGTCATTGCGGTTTCTTTGCTCTCGGTAGTCTTAATTGCTCCCTTTCTTATCCCCGTGAGAGATCTGGAGGGTACTGTGAATCCTATTCTACTTGCAGAGGAAGATAGTATGTTTGTCAACATAAAGAACATAAACATTCATTACAAGAGCGCCGGTGAAGGTTCTACTTTGGTCCTTCTTCTTCATGGGTTTGGGGCAAGCACTTTTTCGTGGCGCGAGGTGATTGGTCCTTTAGCTGAGGAGTATTTCGTAGTTGCGTTCGACAGACCTGGATTCGGTTTTACCTCAAGACCGCTGGGTGAAGATCTTGAGATTTTCAACCCTTATTCAATGGAAGGCCAGGTAGAACTTACAGTATCACTCATCGAGTATCTGGGATATGAAGAAGCTATCTTGATCGGTAATTCTGCCGGCGGCCTTACTGCATTGGAAGTAGCGGCATCGTACCCGCAAAAGGTCAAAGGACTCGTGCTAGTAGATGCTGCCGTATATACGAACGATGCAGATAACCCCTTTTTCAAGTTACTGACAAACACACCACAGGGTAGACATCTGGGTCCTCTTGTATCTAGAGCTTTCCTGGGAAACTCACGAAATCTTCTAGATCTGGCTTGGTACGATACCGGCAAGCTTACCCCGGATATTCTTGAAGGATACGAAAAACCACTGAAGGCGGAAAACTGGGACAGGGCTTTATGGGAACTGACGCTTGCAAGAAAGCCTTACGACTATTCCAAAATTCCCATTATTCATGTACCGTCATTAGTTATCACTGTAGAGAACGACAAAATAGTGCCCATTGAGGACTCAGTAAGGCTCGCGAAAGAGCTTCCCTTAGCTCGGCTGTCTATCATCCCAGACACGGGCCACCTGCCACATGAGGAAAGCCCCTGGGAATTCCTCGAAATTGTAATGCCATTCTTGAGATCGCTAGCGACAATGGATTAGAGGATTGGTATCCAAATTGAATACGGCGCGAAAATATGGAAAAGGAACAGCGCCCATGTGACTATCATCAGGCCTTTATGTATGGGTCTCCATTTCTTCTTCATAGCCGAAACATACTTTCCGAGCAAATAGACTATGAACTGCGCAAATACCCCGATGAAAACAAGACTGCCACTGTACAGGACAAAACCTCCAGTTGCAAGATAACCATGATAAAGGGCAGTGAACAAGAGAATTGAACCGGTCCATGGATGAACAGCGGCCAGGACTACCATCATTTTCTTAAAGCCCTTCCAGGGAAAGCGCTCAAGCCTCTTATTGAATGTGCGGTAGAACCATCTTGTCAGAAAGAGAGATGTGTTTATGACAAGAAGAGTGAAGTTTATCCATCCAAGAGTTTTCATCCACGTGTACACTTTCGCACCTCCAACGCAATGACATACAAATAAGATACCAGTTTTAGTTCTCGAAAACCCCATTTCTCAAGTGTCAAAACAAGAGGCAAGAACCGGATATCTTAGCTGTGAAGAGATGGAACAACTATCAGATTTGTTATCGAGGTTCGCGCAGAAGTTAAGTATGAAGTGTCATAAGGCATTTGGTGAAAGTGCCTTCTTGCAAAAAGATAGGCAGTGGTACTTTTTTCAATTTATAGTCTTGTCGGCCGCTTACTCTTTCAGAGCCTGCCATCTATTCCAATTCTTAAAAATTCGGGTAAAGGTTTTCAGTACAAGAGCTACTCATTGATCTTTCTTAGCAACCAGGCCATGTTTTCACCGAGAACTCTCATTGTTCGTATTCCCTCTTTATCTTTCTCGAAATCTCCTTTTCGCCAGGCTAAAGAGAGATTCCAGTATGATGAACCGGGAATTATCATCTGAGAGATAAGGAAGAAGTGATTGATGGAATCAAATGCGTGAACCGATCCACCTCTACGAACAGCTACTACGCCTGCCCCTACTTTTCTCCTGAACATGGCGTTGTTGGCAAGAGCCACCATCCCCGCTCTATCGATCAGAGCCTTCACCTCAGGCGAGAGATCCGCAAAATAAGTCGGCGTTCCGAAGATAATTCCGTCTGCCTCAACCATATTTTCTATGCAACCGTTCACATAGTCATCATCTATTGCGCATCTCCTGTTTTTCGTGTCGAAGCAGATATTGCAGGCAGTGCAACCCATTACGGGGTTCCCGCCAATCTGTACTATCTCGGTATCTATTCCTTCATCATTTAGAACAGTGAAGACTTCTTCAATCATCTTAGAGGTGTTCCCATCAACACGCGGACTTCCATTAAAGGCTACGACTTTCATTCTTGACCTCCAGCTACATGGTTGAAAAATGGAGGGGCATCCCCCTCCACTAATTTATCACCTAAACATCTCTTCTATCAACCTTTGATGAGTCTTTTCGCCTCATCTAGTGAGGGTATTTTCCCGGATAGAACGATCTTTCCATCGACCGCGACAGCAGGAGTCGAGACTATTCCTTTCTCCATAATCGCCATCATGTCCGTTACCTTCTCGATTATCGCATCTGAATCCAACTCTTCAACGGCCATCTTCATAATCTTTTCTGTCTGCTTGCATCTCGGACAGCCCGAACCAAAGATTTCGATCTTCATTGTACGACCTCCTTAATCCTAAAATAGATTTCCATATATGAATCCCCACAACGTGGAGAATACCACTACCAATCCAAAGTAAGTGAATGCTCTCTTCTTTCCCAGAAGTCTAGTGATAACTATCATGCTGGGCAAACTAAGTGAGTTACCTGCCATGAAGAGCGCCAGGGCAGGACCTTTGCCCATTCCCAGAGACATGAGCGACTGAACGATAGGAACTTCCGTCAATGTCGCAAAATACATGAAGGCTCCAAAGACAGATGCGAAGAGAGTTGAGCCGAACCTGTTGCCTCCAAGAAGAGATTCCACAAAACTTTGCGGAAGCGCGCTGGATATGATTCCTGCCGCAAAAACCCCAAAGAAAAGATACGGGAGGATCTTCTTTGCAAAATCCCATGTCTCACCTATCCACTGATTTCTCAGTTCTCTCTTGAAACGTATAGCCATTACAAAAACTGCAACAGCGGAGATAACTAGTATTGATGCCTTAACTATCGGATCGATAGCCAGGCCGCCAACAATTAAGAAGGTCATCTGGAGACCCAGAAAACCAATAGACTCTGGCCAGGAAATTTGATCATCCGATTCCTGGGTCACAAAACCTCCTGATCCCTTTTCTCTAAAGATGCCCTGCATCGTCAAACCAATAAGAATTGCCGAGGTCGAAGCCCCAAGAATTCTCACAAGTGCCATCTCCCATCCTATAGCACTTCCAGTTAGGAAGATTGCAGCAACATTTATTGCCGGACCGCTGAAGAGAAAGGCAACTGCAGGTCCAAGGCCGGCGCCCCGTTTGTAGATACCACCGAAAAGAGGAAGAATCGTACACGAACAAACTGCCAGAATTCCGCCAGAAATGGCGGCGATTGGATACGAAATGATCTTTCGGGCATCGGGACCCAGTAGTTTCAATATTGAGTCCTTCCGTATAAATACAGTGATAGTACCCGCAATGAAAAAGGCAGGCACAAGACAGAGAAGTACGTGTTCTCTTGCGTATGAACCAAGCATTGTAAAACCGCTAATTATCGCATCCTGCACATACTGGCTTCCAAAAGGCAGAAAATAGAAAATAAAAAAACCAGTTGCCAACAATCCGAATTTCCTAACTTCTTTCTTCAAATCCTTCTCCATCTCAAAAATGCCTCCTATTCACTCAGGCTGGTAGCCTGTGCATATATCTCCTCAATACTTTCAGTTCCGGTTATTCTTTCGAGTATTATCGACATAAGTAGTATTCCTGGAATGTTTATCGCCAGTCTAAGCAGAGCGAACCCTGCACCCAGTGATCCCAACTCGAACATAAACATCGGAATTTTAGTTGTTGACCAAGCTCCAATGAAGATCAGCACGTTCGAAAACTTTACTCCTTTCTTCATGAAGACCGCTGCTATTGGAAAGGCTCCATATAGAGGCCCCGCCGCAGCTGCCCCTAGAAGAAAGGAAAGTACTATTCCCTTTATTCCTGACTCCTCTCCCAGATGTCTGATAATCTTCTCTCTCGGAATCCAGACATCGAGAAGACCCAAGAGAATAAATATTGGAGGAATAACGGACAACATTTCCAAAAAACTCGATCCAGTAATGCTCAGTGCATTGCGCCCAACCTGATTGTCGACAGCAAATACGGCAGAAACGACAGCTGCCATTAATAGTGGAAAGACATACCTTTTCGCCTTCATCCCAGAACCGCTCCCATAAGACCAGCCACTATAAATGAGAATCCAAATGCCATTACATTTCTCACAATCGTTAATTTGGTTCCGAAATACTTTTTCTCCACCGGAAAAGTGACAACTCCTACCATCATCAGGGTGGAGATGAAAAGAGCTATCTGAGTTATACCGGCTCCATTATTCAGCAACATGGCCGCCGTAGGAAAAGCCACAAAACCGGGAATTAGGGTGATAGACCCCACTACTGAAGCTATCAGCAACCCCCAAACTCCCGAACTTTCTCCTAGCAGCTGTGAGATTGTCTCGGGATTCAACAGCGCGATAAGCAACCCGACAAAAAGCAGAATAGCGATCAGTTCAGGCAGAATTCCCTCAAATGATCTCCATGCTTTCTTGAGCGCCAGAATTGTCTTTTTTTGGCTTGCAATGAGAGAGATAACTAGAAGCAATCCAGTTATGAAATAGATTACAATGCTGTACACAGTCATCTACTCCGATTCTTGTGATGATACATCAGTGATTGACTTGGCAAGCTCGATAATCTCCAGGACTCTTCTATCTGCTATGCTGAGCTCCTTTCTCGTGCCATTCCTGTTTTCTTTGACGAGGCCCGTATCTACCAGCGCCTTAACGTGCCTTGAGAGAGTTGTCTTGTCTATCGAATAAAGGTCATCGAACTCGCAAATACACATAGTACCTTTTGAAAGATGCTCAAGTATCTTCAGTCGCCAGCTACACCCTAGTGCCTTGAAAAGCATTACTGTCCTCTTGTTCATCAGACACCTCCAAAGAAGCTATACTTATAGAATAATCTATGTTGCATTGTTGTGCAACAATGAAACTTAACGTTCTGTAAAAACCCAGAAAACAATCGGCGTGTATCATATTCATATATTCGAATGTGAGAATATTGGAGGCAGTATACTTGGAACAGAGATTTGATGTTTTCAGCAAATATCTAACAGTGTGGGTGGGAGCTGCAATGGTTCTGGGGGCCATACTGGGCAACATTCTTCCCGGTCTCTCAAATTCCCTAGGAAACTGGCAAATTGCAAATGTTTCAGTTCCGGTAGCAGTAGTTCTGCTTTTCATGATGTATCCGATCATGCTGAAGATTGAGTTCAAAGAAATAGTCAACGTACAGAAGAACTCCAGGCCTCTTCTAGTAACATTGGTAGTCAACTGGGCGATCAAGCCGTTTACTATGGCCTTCATCTCGTGGCTTTTCATAAAGATATTCTTTAGTCCATTGATTCCTGATGGACTTGCTAATGAATATGTTGCTGGGATGGTATTGCTGGGATTGGCTCCATGCACAGCGATGGTTCTAGTTTGGACATATCTTGCAAAGGGCAACATAAACTACGCGCTTGTACAGGTGGCAATCAACGATCTGTTTATTCTCTTTCTTTTCGCACCAGTGGGTAAACTTCTGATAGGAGTATCGACAGGCTTTCCGGTACCCTTCTCAACCATTTTCTGGTCGGTTGTCTTCTATGTAGCAATTCCTCTTTCTTTGGCGATTCTGACGCGAAGGCTTGTAGTGAAAAGAAGAGGAGAGAAATACCTGAACGAGAATGTCATTCCAAAATTCGATCCGTTCACAAAGATTGGGTTACTTCTAACACTTGTCCTGGTATTTATGTTTCAGGGAAAGACAATAGTTGATAATCCTCTTCACATAGTCTTGATAGCAATACCTTTAGTGATTCAGACCTATCTGATCTTTTACATTGGATACTATGCAGTGAAAAAGCTAAAGATAGACTATGCCGAAGCCGCGCCATCGACGTTTATTGGCGCGTCGAATTTCTTTGAACTTTCAATAGCGGTTGCACTCATACTTTTCGGTATGAATTCCGGTGCAGCGCTGGCTACAGTAGTCGGCGTGCTTGTCGAAGTACCGGTAATGCTATCACTGGTTGCAATCATGAAGAATCGGAAGGACTCATTCGATTTCTCAAAAGGTGGGGGGATTAAGTGAAGACGCTTGCTAGGAATCTTACCGACGTTATGAAGAGTCTTGCCGATGAGACAAATCTGAGACTTCTTGGCCTTATCAAGCTTCATGAGGAATTATGTGTCTGTGAATTCGAAGATATGCTTGAGCTCCCACAGCCTACAGTTTCCAGGCACTTGAAAGCACTGGCTGATTCAGGGTTGACTCAAGCTAGGAAAGATGGCAGATGGAGATATTACAGCATGGCTGATTGCCCGGGATTCGTTGACGAAATCGTTGATATCGCTGTAGATGAGTTTGGAATCAAGAAGCAGGAGAGACATAGAAAGTGTGGTGAAGAACAATGAGATTGGCATTCTTTTCCGATATACATGGAAATCTTGAGGCTCTCGAAGCAGTGCTGAAAGATATTGAGAGTCAAAACATTGAAAGAATTTACTGTCTCGGAGATCTAGTAGGGTATGGCCCTCAGCCACAAGAGGTTGTTCAAAGAATTCGCGACCTTAAAATCCCTACGATAATGGGAAATTATGATGATGCAATAGGTTATGAAAAGAAAAGCTGCGGCTGCGCATATAATCCCGGTAGAGAAACGGAAGTTGGAGACGAGTCCTTAAACTGGACCATAACAAATACTTCAGCTACAGTTAAGGAGTTCTTACGTTCACTTCCTCATACATTGGAATTCGAAGAAGAAGGTGTGAAGTTTCTTTTTGTTCATGGAAGCCCTGTAGATCATCTACTTGAGTACATTAGGCCAGAAACTTCAAGCGAAAGGCTACAAAAAGTGTTGGAGAGCGTCAAAGCCGATGTTGTAGTAAACGGCCACACTCATCTCCCGATGGTTCGCTGGGCGATGGGAAAACTCGTCTTCAACGACGGCAGCGTCGGCAGGCCTAAGGACGGAAATCCCAAGGCCTGCTATTTGATTATTGATGTTGTCCAGCAGAGTATTTCATATGAATTTCGAAGAGTTGAGTATGATGTCAAATCTACAGTTGAGAAAATTACTGAGGTCGGGCTGCCTGCAGAACTTGCTCTAGTTCTTGTGCTTGGCAAAGGATACGAAATGGGGCAGTCGAAATCAAAGAACACAATTGACTTCAAGATCTGAAGCTCTATGGTTCGATCTTTTGCGGTTTTCATAAGAGACGCTGATTGAGCTCGATATGAACGCGGTTTGATGGAAGGATCGAGGCGAGAGAACACTGACCCAGAAAGAAATCTGTGAAAAAGAATCAAGAAGAGGTTCTTGGGTACGAAAAAGACTGGGAAAGGAAATTCTAGATTAGTAATTGCTCTTTTCATGGGGGGTGAAACGTGAAACTGAAGAGAATCATTAGAATCTGTCTGGTGCTGTTTGTCTCGATCAGTATTGCTTATTTTGCTTATGACGAAATCAATCTTATGCAAGAATCTTCGAAGACTCGAGAAAATGTTCTTGGAGAGATCTGTGATCCCTCTCTCCCGGTGGATTACTCTGTTCTTTACTACTTTCACGGCACGATCCGTTGTAAGGCATGCCTGGACATGGAGGCAAACGCGAAGAAAGTAGTCGAGACATACTTTTCTTCACAGTATGAAGCGGGGACCTTGAGGTGGAAAGTGGTGAACATAGACCTTCCGGAGAATTACCACTACCTCGAAGATTACATTATCATGTATAACACTCTTGTCATCCAGCAATACATAGACGGGAAGCCCGCCGAATGGAAGGAACTGTGGCATGCCTGGGATCTTTCAGAAAAGGAAGATCAGTACATTGAATATGTGAGAGATGAAGTTGCTTCTTTTCTGGAGGTTAACTGATGGACAATTTAGTGATTTCAATGATTTCCGCTCTTTGGTTCGGGATTCTTACCTCAATTAGCCCCTGCCCTCTGACAACAAACATTGCAGCGGTTTCATTTATTAGCCGGAATATAGGTAGCCCGAGAAAGTCGGTTTTCGCAGGGCTTCTTTACACACTGGGAAGGGTAGCTACATATGTTGTCATTGGCGCAATTCTTGTTTCTAGCTTGACGGTGGCCCCCGGTATGTCGAGATTCCTCCAGAAATACATGGGGAAGTTGATTGGTCCGATAATGATCATCGTTGGTATGTTTCTTCTTGAACTTCTAAGTTTTAGAAACAAGGGAAGAAATCTGGATACAAAATCACAAGAAAAGATCAAGAGCAAAGGCCTGCTCGGTGCCCTGATCCTCGGCTCTCTGTTCGCCCTTACCTTCTGTCCTGTATCGGCGGCACTTTTCTTTGGAAGCGTAATCCCTCTTGCCGTCAATCAACAGTCCAGACTGTTGATTCCTGCAATCTATGGAATCGGAACAGGCCTACCTGTTGTCGTTGTTGCCATAGGAATTGCCATAAGCACGAAGCTGGTCGCGAAGATGTTCAAGCGAATTAACAAGTTCGAATATTGGGCTCGGACAGTTACCGGAGCAGTTTTCATAGTCCTGGGAATCTACCTTAGCATCACCAGGATTTTCCTGTGATGAAAGTTTCTTACTACGACATCCCTAAATCAGCAACAATGCCCGGTTAATCAAGGCTCATATGGAGGTAGCAGATGCACATCATGAAGAAAAAGACTGCCACAGTAGTTGTTATTATTCTAGTAGTCGCTGCAATAGTAAGTATCTGGTTATTCAAGAACGCTGGCAGCGACTCCAAAAGTAATTCGTCAAAACACGCCGAAAATCAAATCGATGGCATCATTTCACCTGCTTACGAAGATGCTTTCACCCTTGAAGCAACTGCCATAGGGTTGGATGAACTAAAAGTTTACGGCATTCCAATCATAATAGATTTCGGAGCCGATTCGTGTATCCCATGCAAAGAGATGGCACCTGTCCTCAGGAACCTAAACTCTGAGATGCAGGGAAAGGCCATAATCAAATTCGTGGATGTTTGGAAAAACAGGCAGGCCGCTGATGGATTTCCTATTCAGCTAATACCTACGCAAGTACTAGTAAACTCTGAAGGAAATCCGTATGTTCCGAGCAAGGATATTGGGATAGAATTCACAAAGTACGTTATGAAGGACACGGGAGAACATATATTCACCGTTCATCAGGGAGGGCTTACTGAGGATCAGATGAGGAAAATACTTGCAGACATGGGGATTGAGAATGAATGAAATTCTTATAAGTCTTTCAGATGTAATCACCTCTAGCGGCTGGCTAGCCCCAGTAATGGCTCTTTTTGCGGGTATTCTGACATCTCTAACTCCTTGCGCCTTGTCTGGAATTCCGCTAATCGTAGGTTACGTTGGAGGAATTGGCCAGAGAAACATGAGGAGAGCATTCTGGCTTTCAGTAACCTTTGCTGCCGGCGCGGCGGTAACTTTTACCATTCTTGGAGTTATTGCCTCGCTTGCAGGGAAGCTCATGGGTACTTCAACACCATGGTGGTATATCATTTTAGGCATTCTGATGGTGCTAATGGCTCTGCAAACATGGGAGCTTATCGAAATCATTCCATCAAGTTATCTGATCTCAAAGAATAGAAGAACTGGGTTTATTGGTGCATTCATTGCAGGAATTCTTGCCGGAGTTTTTTCGTCGCCATGTTCTACACCTGTGCTCATAGTTCTTCTGGCAATTGTTGCAGGGAAAGGGAACGTCGTCTGGGGAGCTCTGTTGCTTCTATTGTATTCAATCGGCCATGGAATTCTGGCTATTGTGGCAGGTACTTCAGTCGGGCTAGTACAGAAGTTGTCAGAAAGCAACAGCTACAGCAGAGTCAGTCTGATACTGAAAACCTTTATGGGTGCTTTAGTCCTCCTGATAGGTTTATACATGTTCTATCTCGGGTTCTGAACTGCAATGAGTCCAGCGGATTTTCTGTAGATTATGGAATAGGAAGAGAGATCTAGACTCCAAATTCGATACTTGTTGATGAGACTTCACTGATGAACGGATCGTACCTAGAATCTGCAGCGACCACGTTATAAAAGCCTTAACGAAAGGACGCAGCCTTGTTCATTTTGTGGAGCCACATGACAAAATGCGGGTCTCTCTTGGACTCATTTTCCCACGTTTTCTGTACCGGTATTGAGGACTGCGTAGCATAGACTGCCGAGGCAGCAATCAAATTCGCCAATAATGGCTGAAGTATACTTGGGATGCTTCTGAGAACTTTGTTTATATCTCTTTGCTTGACTTTCTGATGTACCCGTTTCTATGAGCGATTTGGTCAAATTATGAAGTGCAAGACATGGATATAAAGTATGCTGGAGAGCCGAATCATTTCTAAATAGGTCAACATTAACCGCTTTTTGAGAGCACCCGAGGCGACATCGACAACAGGTCGAGAAAAGGAATTAATAACCTGGAGAGTTGCTCCAGAAACGGGGCACCCGCGAAAACTCTGTTTAAAGCTAAGGATTATAATAGAAGCAAAACTTTATCTAACTCTACTAGGGGGAAACTTATGAAAAATGAAGAGAATCACTCGAGTTTTTCTCAAGGATTTTCTAATGGCCATCATCATGGAAATTCCTTTGCTTCTAACAGAAAACTAATATTCTCAGTGTTCTTGAATCTAACGATTTCGATTACCGAGGTATTTGGAGGTTTGTTTTCCGGTAGTCTTGCTTTGATTTCGGATTCATTACACAATTTTGGAGACACGAGTTCACTATTTGTTAGTTTTATTGCTAGAAAGATCTCGAGAAAAGAGAGAAACAGCACTTATACATATGGCTACAAACGGGCGGAGATAATTGGCGCAACACTTAACACCATCTTTCTTCTTGCTATTGCAGTTTTCCTTTTTGCCGAGGCTATTAGGAAACTCCTTTCACCGGCTGAAATAAAGGGAGAATTGATGTTTTGGGTTGCCATTGTTGGACTTGTTGGAAATGTAATTACTGCCTTCCTTCTTTTTTCGGAATCAAAACAGAATCTGAATATTAGGTCTGCCTTTATACATATTGTTAGTGATACTCTTTCTTCAGTTTTCGTTATAATAGCCAGCTTGATAATAATCAGGTATGATTTTCTGCTTCTCGATCCCTTGCTTACAATTGTAGTTGGAGCATATATTTGCTATCAGTCAATCCATCTTCTGAAGAAAACTATGCAGATTTTAATGCAAGGAATTCCCGATGATCACAGTATTGAAATGGTAAGAACGGAACTTGAAAAACTTGATTTTGTTCATAACGCTCACCATATACATATATGGACCTCAGATGGATCCGACATATATGTTGAGGCTCACGTCCAGTTAACGAAAGAAGCCGAAAACTCAAAGGTAAGCCTTGATAGTTATCTGGAAAAAGTCGAACAGGTACTTAAGCAACTTAGAATAAACCATTCCACAATTCAGATTGAAAACGGTCGTTGTAATGGAGGAAGCTGACTTATCTGAGATAACAGAATCTTCTTTACCATTTTTCGAAGTATGTTAATTACTGCAAAACCCACTACAGTTTCAGGAAAACCATTAGAGAGAATTCTCTGGTGACTTAGTTCAGGTAGTTCTTTTTTTTGCAGATATAGAGGACCCCTGTAATAAATGAGTCTTCGAACTGGCAGGATGGGAAACGCCCAGTTCTGCATTACACAGGTAACGAAAGGCATGAGATTATCATCCATTAAGGATTCTCTCAAAGCTTAATCCCAAACTTCGAAAGTATGAGCGAAAAGAAGGCATAGCCTGCCATCATGACTCCACTGGACAAGGCAAGTGCTACGTAGAAATTGATGCCTCTTCTGAGAAACAATGGTATAGTGACAAAGAAAATTAGAGAAGGAAGGACAAATAAGAGAATACCGGTTGAGAGTTCAGCAACTTTACTTAAATTTTTCGTATCGTTGTAGAGCCAGAAAAGCGCCAAAATCGAAGTAAGAGGTAAAGATGCTATAAGTCCCCCAATGTATCCAGACTTCTTGCTGACTTCAGAAACAAGAGCGATTATTACCGATGACACAAGGATTTTCACGATGTATCTCAGCAAACTCCTTCACCTCCGCTTTGACTATTCTTCTTGCCCGAACTGCCCCAAGCACTTTGAATGATCTTGTGTCACTCCTGAGATTCTAATAGATTATCATACGCCGGTTTAGCTCAGCTTGTAACGAATCGTTCCTTCGTAAAAACAATTACGATTAGTCCTCCAGTGGCAATGAGTGAAGCCATCATAATGAACATGCCGAAATAAGAATATTCCGCAACAGTTCCGGCCAGCATCGGCCCAACCATGAAACCAATGGCTCTGGCCGACCTAAGAAGTCCCAGAAACTCGGCTCTTCTCCCCGGCGGTGAACAGAGAGATACCATAGTGCCGGCACCGTTTATGAAGGCTCCAAAGGCAATGCCAAGGCAGAAGTACCCAATCGCAATGAAAACCCAGTTCTTTGCCACGGCAAAGAAAACCATTGTGAATACTGTTAGACCTATGCCGATCAGCGTACTTTTTCTTGGTCCAGTCTTCGATATCACCCTTCCGAAGAAGATATGAGAAAAGATCTGCATAAAGGGGTTTATCGAAGTAATGATTGCTGTAGCCGCTCCTGACAAACCAATTCTTTCAGTCATATATATTGCAATTATCGAAGTGGCTCCAGCCGTTCCAAGTTGTCTCAAGAAAGTACCAGCATAAACAGCCCATAATCCATTTTCCCAGAGAGGCGTAGAATCCTCTTTCAAGGGGAACAACCTGTTCAAGAAGCCCTTTCTACGAGAGACGAGGTGTTTCTCTTCCTTCAAGAAAAGGACAGGTATGACAGCAATCAGAGCAACGAATGCATACCAGTTTATAGCCTGGCTCACAGTGAAAAAGACTAGAAGAATCGAGAGCATAATTCTGCCTGTTAGCATTCCGATTGAATTTGCAGTATTCAATATCGACAGTTCTCTTGAAGTATTCCTGACCGAATCCCGTGAATGCTCAGTGCTCAAGGCCATTGCTATAGGTTCGAATCCAGCGGTGAAGAAAGCAATTAATGAAGAAAAGAGAATGAATGCTATGGGAGTCTCGATTACTGAATAGGCAAAGTAGAGAAGGGCCGGCGTGAGTACAAGTAATATCATCAGTAGTTTTCGTTTCTTAAGTCCGTCAGATATCGCTCCCCAGGCCGGAGAACCAAAAGTCTCTACAGCGCCCCTCACTGTTGTAAGAAGCCCGACCATAAGAAGTGAAGCCCCAAGCTCTCTTAGCTTCAGCTGCAAGAGCAAACCAAGACCGAACATCACAAAGAACACTAACAGAGATGTCAGCAAGAGTGGAAGACGTTTGTTATGCAAGGGAGTTTCTCCTTTAGTTTGATTGACTTATTAATTATAGCATCAGCTTCCAATCCCTCAAATTGGTCAGAATTATCGTGATGAGGACTCAAATTCGATCAGATGACCATCACGTTCATTCAGAAATCCTGCTCTCTTCTTAGCTTTCCAGCTTCTTCTCGAGAAGAACCGAGAATTCTTTCATACCAGTGGCTCTAGACCAGAAGTGATAATCACTCTCAAATACACATTCGAAGAAGGATTCTTCAACCCCCCTAACCAATAGATACTCACTCAGGAATGAAAGTAGGTTTCTTCCTATACCCATTTGGCGAAAATGTTCGCTGACAAAAACAAATTCTATAAATCCGAGAAGACTGTAAGTCATAAGATCTTCGAAGACAGAATAGATTAGAACTCCCGCCGTTTCTTCATCTTGGCGGCAAATTAGAATTCTACCTCCAGAGTCCATGATTTCATTCAGATTGAAGAACAGCTCACTTGGTGTCATTTGAAGCTGGTGTTTTACTATTTTGGGAGAAGACGAGATTTCGACAAAGACTTTTCCAAGATCATCAGGAAGACCGCGGAAGATTTCGAAAGAATTTATCCTAGAGTGTGAAAGTCGTTTATCAGTACTGAAGGTAATTCTCTTTTCATTGAAGCCCTCACTTTTCAGCATATGCCATCCAGCTCCGAATCTATAGGTATTGGCGGTAATCTTCTGAAAAAAAGGCTTAAGTTCCTTTAAAGCAGACCTAAGAAGAGTCCTTCCTGCTCCTTCTCCTCTGTGCTCTTTCTTGACATATAGATCATAGATGTGTCCAGATAAACTGGAAGAAAACCGTTCGTCCCTCTGTGGCCCGAAGTGGACATGCCCAATTATCTCTCCTTGGCCTCTCAAAACAAGCAATTTATCGCCTCTCTTAAGAAAATCAAAGTAGACTTCCTCAATCGGCCTGAGTTCTGAAAGCGAATACCTACCATTACTCGATTCGGGAATCGAGTGATACATCTTCTCCATAATCCGTCTTGACTCCTCAGAAGAGGGCCTATCGACATAGAAATCTTTCATCATGATCCCGCCTATAGGGAAGATAAATGATACCGTTTTTACCCAACTCCTGTATGATTATAGTAACTTTGCACATGGAGGTGTAGCAGTGAAAAGAATCTCTCTATTTTTAGTTTTGCTGGTTTTCTCTGTGATTGCTCTTGGACAATCGGAGTTTATGATTCCTATGAGCACCGAGGATTTCGGACTGAGGGGACCTGTTAAGTCAGCAAAAATACTATACCCGGAGAACGAAATGGATCTGGGAGTCGATGAGGAGTTCTTCCTCTCTGGATACAGTGTTCTTTCGTTCAACGAGAATGGCAGTCTTGTTTCGCAGATTGAATATGACAAAGACGGTAATGAACAGAGTGCGATACTCTTCAATTACGACGCCAATGGAAAACTACTTTCTGTGTCTGGAAGAGAGAATGGTGTTGAGGAAAACGTCGACGAAATAAAGGTCGAAAACGGAAGAATTGCTGGAATAGTTGTTGAAGACTCCGAAGGTGACTCTAATTTGATCATGGAATATGATGAGGCAGGAAGACTGATCGCTCAGAAGATATCCGGAATGAGCGAAGGCCAGGAAATTGAAATGACTATCTCGATGAAGTACGATGACAACGGAAATCTAATTGAAGAGTCATTTGGAATGATGGGCATGGTAATGACAAAAACAGTCTTCGAATATAACGATAAGAATCAGAGCATTAGAGAACTGGAATACATGTATATGTTCGCAGAACCCGGAAGCGAACCGGAACCTATTGAATCTATTCTTGAATACAACGAGATGGGCGATGTTGTTCTAAGAATATCCGACAGCGCCTTTGGTGAAGAGAAAGAGGCCGTTGTATACGAGTACGAATATGATTCAATGGGAAACTACACGCATAAAGTAGGCTATTATGTAATGAACGCTGCTGATCTCGAAAAAGAAACCTGGAAAGAGACTGCAACTGTTGAAGAAGAAGAAACTCGCGAGATTGAGTATTACTGATCAAAATGCATAATCATAAGAGGGTGGAAACACCCTCTTTTTCATTTTGAAATATCTGCTTTCTCTTAAAAGTACCGCTGCGAATTTACTTCCCTCTTTTTGTTTTGTTATTACTACGATACTCACGTTAAACACAGAATCTTACAAGAAAAACTCTAACAATCGAATTTATAACGTAATCGATCGTTGAGTCAATATAAACGTAAATATCGTTCTTTCAATACTATAATCTGCCTGCACAATGACTTATTGACATACAGCTTGAATATGAACAGGAAAGCTCCGCATGACGGGAAGGTGATATTATGCGGCTGAAAAGAGTATCGATAGTTATTGTTGCGGCTCTCGTTGCAATGCTTATGATATCTTCCTGTATTCCAAAAGATCCTGTTGTAGCTGCCACAAGAAAGTTCATTCAGTTCATAGAGGAGGAAGGAGAACCGGAAGGGCCATTTACCGGACTGTATCTTGGAGAAGTTGTTAAGGGCGATGTCATTGGATCTGAGTCGGCTGGAGGCCAACAACTCCAGTATCAGTTGCAAGGGATAAATGAAGCAGGTTATTTCTTTTATCTGGATGAAGCTCCCGGTGCATTCTACGATCACCCTGGAAAACTCGTCGTCATTTCTAAAGGCGGCCAGGCTATTTTTGAAGAAGACACCGAAGGCTGGCCAACGATTAACGGAAACATTGTTTCACCTTTGAGCGATCGGAATCTCTATGCTAAAGCAGTTATTTGGGACAAGTGGAAGTATGTCAGGGAAATAATCACTGGAATTGTTGTTGACTGGACACAAGTGTTTTTCAGAATAAAGGGGGCCGTAATTACCAGTGGACTCACTCCCACACAGAATCTTTACGCGGAGGCCCGAGATGTAAGGGATCTCATGTCCACCGCTTTCAAGACAATAATGGGAACTGACAAAGTAAAGGATGTGAAATATTTATCTGGCGCAGCTTTACCAAACTGGACTGCTGTGCGAGCTGCAATGGACGACCTTTTCACCACAAAAAAGGTTACCGACATGACCCTATATTTTATTGCACATGGAAACACGAACCTCATGAATCTCGGGGGAACGACTTTCTACGCAAATCAACTTAGAAGCTATATTCTCGAGCACTCTAGCAAGAGGTTCCTAATAATAATCGAGTCTTGTCATTCTGGTAGCTGGCTTGAGGGTCTAAAATCCGACGGAGTAATCCCTTCAAATGTCGAAATAATAATAACTACTACTACCGCTACCAAGGGTGCATATCCAGACTGGGACAGCGCTGGTGGTGCGGTGGATTACAATCCTGACGACATGTATGTTGAGTGGTCGGGTGACTTCCTGCAAAAACTCTCTTCCTTTACCGGCACAGGCTGGCCAGAAGTCACATCATACGCCTCTAGCAAATCCATAGACACACTGCCCGCATTGTTGTACAAGTGTTATACGGCAATAAAGGGTGGAAGTCCTTCGACTACGTCATGGACTTTGACAGAGCGTTCTGTGGCAGGCCCTGTTCAGCAACCTATGATATACACGAAGTGGACACCTTAAGGTTATTATTGAAAAGTAAGTGAAGAGCGGGTGATTCCCGCTCTTTATTTTTCTCCTAGCTTTGTTCTTCGCAAATAGCATAATTGAAATATGGATGTTCTTTCTATGGTCAAACCGGAAAAGCAAAAGGGTTACCTTGTAAGACTGAAGGTTCTTAAAGACGAGACTGATCTTCTCAGGGTTGAAATCGAGCTCTACAAAACTTCAACCCACCCCGTGATAATGGATTCACTTTTCGATACCTCTATAATAAGGGCGTCCAAACTGGTACGCAACAGTGGCTTCACCATGAAGAGTTTTCGAGAGTATATCCGACAAGGCTGCCCAAAACACTTTCGGCGAGAATTATATCGAATAATGGACGATTTTGATAGAGAGGAAGCCCTCCTTGCAGAACGAATTAAGAAACTAAAGAATCGTCGTGATCGAGTGATTGTTCACATGGATCCGCGTTTTGCCTTTCATCCCGAGCGAGAAGATGAAAACAGAGTAGATCTAGAAGACATAGAAGCGATATGCTTACATCTTGAAAGACAGGTTGCTTTCTTCAGTGGAAAGACTCTAGACGAAGGATGAAGTTAGCGTTAGAGCACGTATGGAGCATCCGCAGAACTTCAGTTGAATCCTATCTCCGATGAACGAACCCAGTAAACCGAAACGGCCAGCAAGAGTTATCAGCAGTGAAACACTTCGGATGACACACACCTAATGAAAGAATAACCGTTAAACAACTATTCGAAGAATTCCCCTTTGACAAATGCAGATCAGAATTCACGATCGATTTGTTCTTTTTCTATGTATAAGAATCTGCAAGAATATGCAACCAAGAGTAATATCTACAAGCTATGTGCCCATGAGAGATCTCATAACGTATGATACAAGAATTACCAGAAAACTATCACTTTTCGAACATGAAGCGCTCACTTCTATCAACACTTACTGAGTTCCCCAAAGAAAATGTCTCCTATGTAGATTCATGAATGTTTTCCCGGAGAATCGTCACCTGTTCCACATTTCGACGAATGTCTCATGAGAGATCAGCGGTCGGCTAATGAATTTCAGAAGATCATCGTCTATTGTCTCTTTTCTTACGAGTTCGTAGCCCGCCTCCTCAACTTTGAGAAGTATCTCTTTTCCTTCATCTGTCGGATCTCCCCTGTCAAACATTAGGTGAACATGAGGCCTGATCAAAGCACCGGAAAACACTACGCTAGCATTCTCCGCCAATTCACGTACGATTCTTATAAGAGTGTCGAAGTTTTCCTTTTCCCACCAGCCGCCTGTAGATACCAGCATAATCTTCTTCGTTTTCCAGCCGGCTCTCAGCTTGGCCCGAGTCCTGCCATCAACAATACTTAGTACTGGATCTATCATAGGACATAGCCTGTTTATGAGATTCTGCATCGCTCCCGACAACGGAATGTAAACTGGAGCTGCCAGTACGAGAATCTCAGATTCTTTGATTTTCTCATAAATCGGTTGCATACTATCCTTCATGCAGCAGATTCCAGGCTCTATATCCCAGCAGTGCATACTTCCGCAAGTACAAAGTAGTGGTGAAAAAGTGTTTGTGTAGAAGAGCTCAGTATCGCATCCCGCGCTTTGGATGCCCTTTAAGAGCGAAGATAACAGTCTTGAAGTGTAGCCTCTCTCCATCCTTGGACTTCCATTGAAGGCAATTGCTTTCACTATTTCACCTCCTCAAACGAGGATTCACAGACTTGAAAGCAAGATCAATCTTTTCTAAGATTCCAGATTTCATGTATCCACCCCCCGGAACATCTCAAAAACAATCTAGTCTTTTAGTCTTATAGTGTGACTTATGCGTTATGACAAAAGAAACTCTTTACTCCTTTCTTCAAACGTTATATCTTTACCTGAGTAGGCTGATCTACAAAGATGAAATGTTTATAATACTTGACATTATGTAAAGTGTTATGTACACTTGACCCAGGTGATGGCTATGAAGAACAGATTGAAGGAATTTAGATTCAAGAATGGAGAAATGACACAAGACAATATGGCAAGAATAGCTGGAGTAAGCCGGCAGACAATAATTGCAGTCGAAAAAGGAAAATTCAATCCTTCAGCAAAACTTGCTCTTAAGCTCGCAAATATCCTTCACTGTACTGTCGAAGAACTCTTTGAACTGGAAGAGGGTGATTAGGTGTTGCTTAAAACGGGTATCTTGATATTTGATGTCTTCATAATTATCCTATCAGTTTCTCTCATTAGAACGGCGGGAGGCTGGTATTCTCTACTCTTACTGGGCCTCTATCTCTTTCCTTCACTGAGGATGCTCCGATTGATCCCCGGATTTGACGAAAGGGAGAAGGCAATCGACAGTTTTTCATCTAATATGGCTTTAGGAATAAGCTTCGTTTTAGCCATCTTTTATATTGGTATGAGTTACACCCTTACGATCGACGCTGCGATCTCTTTCATCCTTATTCCTTTTGTTGCAAAGGCCGTCTTTTTCTCCGGATTCACCCTTGAGAGAAAGCAGTTGGTTTCAATCATTGGAAGATCGGTGGGCTTGATATTTGTAGGATTCGCTCTTTTTTCCCACGGTTTTTCTACGGTTGGTTTGATAGAAATGCTGCCCGGTATCGTTATTATTATTTGCACTGAGCTTTCTCGCAGATACAGATGGTTCGGTCTCAGTTATCTGTTCTTAATAGGTGTTGCAACATGGGTCTATTTACCAAACTTTGGAAGAATCACGTCGGTGCTTGTATACTCATTGTTCGTCATTCCGTTTAGTTTTCTTCTGGTAAGATCTCTTATGAATACCTTGAACTATGAACTCTAGGTCTTTCTTCGATACTGCAAAGCCTCTGCAATGTGCCTGGCCTCGACTTTGCTTTCTTCGAGATCGGCAATTGTGAGTGCTACTTTTAGAACTCTATCAATGGCCCTTGCGGTTAATTTCATCTTATCCATGGCCGCCGAAAGAAGTGATCTCGATGCAGTATCGAGTGGGACGTATTCTTTCAGCAAGGCATGACCAAGCTGACTATTCGAAAATATGCTCATTCCATCATATCTCTCCGACTGTCTCTTTCTTGCCGCAATGACCCTCTTCCGAATTTCGTCCGAGCTTTCTGTCGTCGAGTTTTCCATATACTTGTCGAAATCTAGTCTTGGCATATCCACAAAGATGTCTATTCTATCTTCCATTGGACCCGAGATCTTTCTGTTGTACCTCTGTATGTCATACCAAGAGCATGTACACTCTCTAGTTTTATCTCCGTACCACCCGCAGGGACAGGGATTCTGAGCAGCAACCATCATGAACCTTGCTGGATATGTCGCAGTTAGCTTTGCCCTGGCCACTGTTATCACTCCATCCTCTAGCGGCTGTCTGAGAGCCTCGATAACATCTCTTCTGAATTCCGGGAACTCGTCCATGAACAAAACTCCATTATGAGCCAGACTAATCTCGCCCGGCTTTGCGTCATTGCCTCCTCCGACAATGGACGTTGTCGACGCAGTATGATGCGGCGATCTAAAAGGCCTCTCCTTTATTAGTCCTTTCTCTCCAAGAAGGCCCGCAACACTGTAAATCATCGTTGTCTCAATAGCCTCTTCCATAGTCAAAGGAGGAAGAATTGACGGAATCCTGCGTGCAAGCATTGTCTTGCCGCATCCTGGTGAACCTCGAAGAGAGATGTTGTGACCACCTGCAGCAGCAACTTCGGAAGCTCTTTTGGCAAACTCCTGACCTTTGATCTCAGACATGTCCGGCCCACTAACATTACCAAGTTCTGGCTGCGAATAAGCGATGGGAGACTTCTCTATATACCCGTTTAGAAAACCGACCAGATCATTTAGATTATCGGCCGTAAATATTGTCAAATTGTCTACTATTGAAGCCTCCTGTCTGTTAGGAGCAGGTAGCACTATCTTCATACCCTTTGCCCTTCTTGAAAGTGAAAGCAAAATCGGCAATACTCCCCTTACTCTTCTCAAGCTTCCATCAAGACCTAGCTCTCCAAAGAAGACAAAGTCTGATAGGTCGGCGTTAATCTTTGAAGTGGCTTTGAGAAGCCCCACAGCTATTGGAAGATCAAGATAAGAACCCTCCTTCTTCACATCGCTAGGAGCGAGGTTCACAGTTATCCTTCCATTCGGAAGCTCAATCCCAGAATTCTTGACGGCACTCTTCACCCTCTTCTTGCTCTCCTTAATAACGGTGTCTCCTAGACCTACAATATCCATTTCCTGGATGACTGCCCTACTGTCAATATCCAGCTCAACAAGAACATCCAGAACTTTCAGACCAACAGTTGTAACCGTTCTAACTCTTGAATAGCGCATTCCATGACCTCCTATCTCATCTCACATTATATCAATCAATGAGCGGAGAGGTGATATACTTAAGTTGAGGTATGGTTGAGGTGTGCATATGAAGAATACACATCGTATTAAAGTGAGAGCTCTCATTATTAAAAACGAATCTGTCCTTCTTGTTCGTCATGAGCATCACGACAGACCTCCCTTCTGGTGTTTCCCTGGCGGCTTTGTCGAATCGGACGAAGATCTTTTCAGTGCAATCAAGAGAGAGATAAGGGAGGAGACTCAAGTAGTGGTTTCCCCACGCTCTGTCATTGCACTTCAGGAATTCAAAAGAGAAAGCCTTCTGGAGGTGATATTCTCCTGCGATTATGTCTCAGGAAAGTTGAAGCTGGGATCAGATCCAGATAATCCGGGAATCCCAACTCTGGTCGATGCGAAGTGGGTAAGAATTGATGAACTTGACAGGTTCAAAATACTTCCAGTTCAACTCGCTTCTCTTTTAAAGAACAGCTGGGGTAATCTCTGCTCAGTAGAACTGTTCCAGATCGAAACCATGAGAGAGGTTCCCTAGAAGGACCATGATCCCGGTGCACTGTAACGGTCTTTGATATTGTGATAACATGTAATAACGCAACTTGAGTCACATCACGCGAGAGGAGGGTTATCATGGATTACAACATCTACTCTAAAGACGTAACTGTAACAGACTCCATGAAAGACTACATCGACAAGAGGTTCTCGAAAGTGTCGAAAGTTGTCAACGAGGAGAAGCTAATCTCGATGGATCTCAGGCTCTCGAAGGAAAGAGCTTTTTACAAGATCGAAGCGACCGCCCACCTGCCAGGTGTCATGGTTCGTGTCGAGGAGAAGGGCAGTGACTTCTATACGGTCGTTGATTCATCATCGGATGCCTTTGAGAGAAGGATTAAGAGATTCAAGGAGAGAACTCGCTACAAACATAAAAACGGCCTTAAGGAAAACCTCGATTCAATTCCCTCCAAGTTTGAGGAAGACCACTCCACAATGATAACAAGACGCAAGAAGTTCACTATTAAACCTATGACCGAGGAAGAGGCCGTGCTTCAAATGGAGATGTTAGGCCACACTTTTTTCGTTTACAGAAACATTGACACAGATGAAGTGAATGTTCTCTATACCAGAAAGAATGGATCCATAGGACTAATTGAAATGACTGAATAGCGAAAGGCCACCTGAAGGTGGCCCGCTTTTTTATTATCCGATGAGATATACTGGTTGTAGAAAAACTGAAATCTAGTTCTGTCTATAGAAATGAAAGGGCGGTGGCAAGAATACAGAATAACAGAACACAGACTATAGTCTTCAGTCGAATCGAAGACGAGGTCAGGATTGCTTCGCTTGACGGTGATCAACTCGAAGAGATATTCTTTGAAGATATGGACAGCGAAAGTGTCACTGGAAATATCTATCTGGGTAAGGTAGAGAATGTTGTTCCCAGTCTGGAAGCTGCTTTTGTAAATATTGGAATTGGAAGAAATGCTTTTCTAAGATTCAAGGATGCATCGGGACAACCAAAACTTGAAAAGAACAACAAGGTTCTCGTACAAGTCAGCAAGGATCCTATCGGCTCGAAGGGACCTCAAATAACTCTGAAAGTCAGCATCCCCGGAAGGAGTTTGGTGTACACTCCCTTTTCAAAACATATCGGAATCTCTAAGAAGATTACGGACCAGCAAGAAAGACAAAGACTTACCGCAGTTGCGAAGTCCACTTTAGAAAACAAGGAAGGTGTGATATTCCGCACAGCCGCTTTTGGTGTTGGCGACGAGACAATAAAAGAAGAGCTTGAGAGTCTGCGTACCAACTGGAATCAGATCTGCGAGACGTTCAGGAGAAGCAGAAAACCAAAGATTCTATACGAGGAACCATCCTTTGTCGAGTACATTCTTAGAGAGAGACTTACTGAAAACACGAAAGAAATAGTGGTTGACTCGGAAGAGCTTTGGCACGACGTAGTGGCCGGAATCAGCAAGTTCAAATCGGGCTTCAAACCAGTCGTAAGATATGTCGAGGGCGATGCCTTCGCAAGCGAAGAAGTGTACGAGAAGATGAAGATCCTTTACACGAGAATGGTTTCTCTACCGGGCGGAGGAAATATCTACATAGACAGAACTGAAGCCATGACGGTAATCGACGTCAATTCGGCAAGCAATGTTTCCGGCAACGACGTTTCCGAAACCTCTCTAAATACAAACCTGGAGGCAGCTTCAGAAATAGCAAGACAGCTCAAACTCCGGAACATAGGCGGAATAGTTGTAATCGACTTCATTGACATGAAAAGCGATGAAGATCGTCAAAAGATTATTTCCAGTCTAACAGGTGAATTCAAGAAAGATAAGGCCAGGACAATGATCATGGGATTCACGAGGCTGGGACTTCTAGAAATGACAAGGAAGAGATCGTCTGCAGCCATTGGATCCAAGTTATACTCTTCTTGCCCGATTTGCAAGGGAACCGGGAGAATCGAGTCTCCGAGAGCAGTTTATCAGAGGTTGCTTAAGGATCTCGCGAGAGGCTTTGAAGATGAAACTATCAGCTCGGCAACCGTTCAAGTTTATCAGAACATGTCGGGAATCCTTACGCCAGAAAACCAGAAGAATCTTGCCAAATCTCTGAAGAGAGAAATCTCGGTGGGCTTTACGTGGCCTATTCCTACCTCATATGAGATCAAGTTCGCGAAGAAGCAAGAAAAACCAAAGAGAACACGAAGGAAAACGAAAAAGGAGTCCAACTGACTCCCTTATCTATTCTGGTGGATGCGACAGGGATTGAACCTGTGGCCTCTTCCGTGTGAAGGAAGCGCTCTTCCGCTGAGCTACGCATCCGTATAGTAGATTCTATCACCGGCCAGATACAGTGTCAAGGTTTGAAACCTGGCTTCGTGGTGGCATATGGTGGTGATGGCCTGAAAGAGGGGAAGATCGGTGTTGGGGGTCGGAGGTTGGTCAGGAGCAAAGAATAAGAGCTTGAACCAGTCCTCAAGAAGAAAATTACGCCCGCGGATCAGAACGAACATATTTTGTCATCCTGAAGTGCTCCTGTTCAGGATCTGGGCTTAGAAATAAACCGAGGTTAGGGGTCAGAGGTAGGAAGAGCAAGAGAGTGGTCGCCGTTCGCCGAGGGAAAACCTGTTATTCGTTCAAGTGCGAGAATCTGTTCCTCGTTCTTGGTCAATTTCAAAAGCCAAGATCAAGATGCTGAAAGAAGTTCAGCATGGAATTAGGAGCAGGGTATAGAGTATAGGGTCTGGGGTCTCGATAACGAAAGCAGTTGACCCATTCACGGCTTTCAGTGCTACTGAGGATGTAACCCCTACAGTGGCCTTTGAAAGATCTCTGTATATTCAACCCTCAGCGAATTTTCGAATAATTATTCGCTGTCATCCCGTGGAGTCTGCCCCAAAGCTCTCCTGCTTGAGACTTCTCTTTTGGGATCTCGTTCAGTGTCATCCCGAATTCATTTTGGTATCTAGTTTTCTAAAGGGCATATGTTCTTATCATGCAATGGGTCTTCCACATCAAAATTTATGTTCTAAAATCCGCAGTTACTCTTCCTGAGAACCGGGTTCAGCTCTAGAAAGAGAAATTGCGAAAACATGTACATTAGGCATTTGAGGTAATACTATTCCCTTCAAAGGCTTCTCAAGAAGATTGATACAACAGTAATACAACATGCATTTTATTCTCTCCGTGTTGCCTGTATTATCATATCTACCTGAAAACTCGAATGCGATCTTCTCTCCTGTAGAGGGACCTCCACACCAGTCGGAAAAAGACAATGGAATCACTTGCTGATAGTCGTCTTCATAAATTAGAAGAGCTTCACCTGTGTAATCACCGTGATTCGCCGCACCAAGAATGCAGATCTTATCGAACATTTCTGCCGAAAATGTCAACGCCTGTCCTGTAAGCCTGAAGTTGTCGTTTCCGTCTACATTAACCATGAATTCGGTGTCTTCTACAGCAAGAAAACCGGAATCGATAGCTTTCTCAAGCTCCGAGGATATGTAGGAAGCTCCGAATTGTCCCTGAGGATTATCGAAGTTTGCTGTTTTCCTTTCGTCAGAGGTAGCAATTCCGTTGTTATCAAAATACTTGAGCAGATCTAGGTGGACAAAACCATTCATCTCAATAAGGCTTACTGGAAGCACCGGTACTTGTAAAACGCTCTTTTCTCTCTCAAACACCCTGCCATCGATTACGGATACTCCCTCGTCAAATTCACTGCACCCTTTGAAATTGAAGACAATCGTTACGTCATCTTCAACGAGATAAACTGCAACGATGTCTGGCACTAGAATGATCTGATCGATGTCAAAGCTTCCTTCGCTCACTTTTCCTCCGACCGTAAGCGTTGTCTCTTTTCCATTTCCCTTGAGGACTCCTAGCTTCTGCACTGTTTTCTCTTCGATTCTTATCGTCTTTTCCGATTTTGATTCTCCCATTCTCAAGGTGAAAACCACTTCATTCGTTTTTGCTTCATTTATAGCTGCAAAGACTGAATAGGAAGCCTCTACGAGGGTGACTGGTTGACGTAAGCTAAATGCTCCGGAAATTTTGGTCACCGCACTTCCTGAGACTCCAGTACTCTGAATAATCTCCGATTCTGAAAGGCCCGCCCTCATAGATTCAGCTTCCAAAACCACTACCGGGGTGAGAACCTCTATCGCTGCTGAGAACAGATCTCCGTACTCTTCGGGAAGTCTCTTGATTCTTTCCAGAGAAAGAAGCATGGAAATTGTTGATTCCGCTCCCGCATTTTTGTTCACATGTGTGAACTCAAGTCCGTCAAATCCCTCCCCGTTCTTTCCTACCATTGACTGATTCAATTTGTTGACCCCAAGGAACCAACTCCCAAGAAGAGCCGTTATGGCTGCAAAATCCCTATCGCCGGTTAAGTGATATAGTCTGAAGCCCGCTGAAATTGCCGATTCAGCTGCATAGGCGATCTGTGGGAAAAGCTGTAAATAGCTCGAAATTGAGTAAAGGGGCCCCGCGTTTATAAGGAGCAAAGAGCTTTGCTTGAATGATTCTGTCGAGATTTCAAGAAGGCTGTCGTCTCCCAGAATCTCTCCCGCCACTGCCAACGCCTCCAGCTGTCTTGAACCCCACCCGTGCCAGAAGTATCTCGGTTCTGAAGGCGATGATTCGTCGACAAGACCATTGAAAATAGAGTCCTCATTCTGAATGACTTTGCTCTGCAAAGCAGCTGCGCATCTCTTTATGAAACCTCCCAATAGCGCATCGTTGCTCATGGAATACAACTCCGCCGCTCCAAGAAGAACTACTGAGGAAAGATCAGTGTATCCCTGGATAAGACCGTCACGCTCAAAACCGATGATTTTTCGAAAACAACGTTGGGCCGCATCTGCCAAGCGCATCGAGAACTCTGGATCGAGATTCTGAGAAACCCGAGCCCCTTTCGCAAGAGCATACAGAGCTCTCGCCGCCCACCAGTTGCCTCCTTTTCTTGATGTGGGACCGTTTCTGTTGATGCTACCATCCTCGAAGACAAAATTATAGAAATCTCCATCACTGTCCTGCATGGAAAGAACAAATTCGAGAGCTTCTTTAGCGCGATCGTAGTGTTGTTCCATTCCAGAGATTTCAAAAAGCCTCAAATATAGAACTGCAGCCCTTGCAACATCGTCGACGCATGTCACTCCTTCGCCCGGAGCGTCGGCATGCCTGTAATTGCCATCAGGAAGCCTGTCTGCATAGATCCAGTAACCGATTTCACTTTCTCCCTCAACGGCAAAATGATCTCTGAGAAACTCAAGATGATCCAGATTAATCTGAACTTCAATTCCTAAAAGCATCAACGAAATAAGAAGTACTAGAATAATCAACGCTTTCTTCATAAGCACCTCCAAAAGAAAAGGGTGAGAGGAAACCTCTCACCCTTCATTAAGGATCAGTTATTCTCCGATCTTGAGTGATTGAATCTCTGACTTCTTCATTTCAACGAACTCTATTGAGTCCTCTATCGAGTCGGCACTGTATATCGAGTAAACCCTCTTGAAACTGACAACATCTCCTGCCACAAAGTGCTTTACATAGTCTTCCCAATTCGATGATACGTAGTCTTTCGTACTCTCGAAGATATCGATCTCACCTGGCATCCATTCGAAGTATCCGTCTCTGAATTCTCTGCTCTCATATACCCAGGTAAGGCCACCCATCCACTCTTCATAGTCGGCGACCACGACTGGGACCTCTGGATTTATCTCTGCTACACCAGTCTTCAACGACTGCGAGTAGTTGGCTCTCCAGCTCTCCTGGGAGGCAAAAATGTATGTTGCACCCCACCAGAGAGGTCTCATCGAATCGACAGCCGGAAAAACTATGTAAGGTTTGTTTCCGGAAAACATGATCGCATTTCTATCAAGCCAATATTCTAGCGGGGTAATGTTCAGCTGATCGGCCCAAAGAAGTCTTCTGAATACCGGGAGTGTATGGACCGTGTCTTCGGCTGCGTCAGTCAATACTCTTGTTGCCATTATTTGCAGTTTCATTAGTTCGGCGTATGTCGCAAATTCGAAGGTGTTATGAGAAATGATATCCCCATTGCTGAATAATGTTGTGATTATCTTTTGGGTTATTCCGAGGAACGGTTGGGCTTCAAGCGTGCTGACTACTGTTATTCCTACGGGGCCTGCCGGAAGAACTGTAGCTTCCTTTACTATGAAGTCTCCACTTGTCTTTTCCTCATGTCGCCCGTATTCACCATCTACGTAGTATGTAGATCCAACGTAGCCGGACATTCTCACAATTCCCAGTTCGTCTACTATCGTGCCCTCTACATCTCCAAAGCCTGTAACCTTTACTAGACCCTTGCTATTCGCTACTGCAGTTATTTCTCCAATCTCGATAAGCCACTGTCCTTCTTCCTCCACGACCTTTCCCACTGAAACGAACTCCGGTGGAAGAATATCGAAATCGTCGGTAACCGTGATTTCTGCCGGTCCTGTAATCAGAAAGGCCATAACATCCCCGGACGACAGTTTGCCATTAAGATCGGTATCGTCAATTTGATAAGGAAGCTCCTTCCCATCCTGAACTACTTTAAGCGAATCCCAGTTAGCGTCAAAGTCAACTCCAACAAGATCAAGGATCTCGCTCATCGATATTGTTACTGCAATGGGTTCTCCAGTGAAGGAGCTGACAGACACTGGAACTCTCACTGTTTCAGCAACAGAAAAAACTGAGAACACTATGAAGAAAAGAACCAAGAACCTTTTCATATTAACACCTCCCTAAGGTCGATATGAAATCGCTTACATATTGTTGAAATTATAGAATCTAATTGCGTTTTTGTTCTAAAAGTATCTAGAGCTGCTCTGATCATCTATATATTGTAGTAAGCTACTGCATAATCTAATCTCTCTCTAATGAAGTTTATCTTTATTTTTTAACCAAAATTGCTACCTGGCAGCCATCAAGGCGGAAAATAAAAGCAATATTGCGAAATTTAATCTCTACAATGTATAAAAGCTTCTAAAGGTTCCAGAAGGATCTAGAATAGACATGATTATCTAGTCGAAATAAGGGTATATTTATCCTAGAGATGTAAGCGTTTACATATACTGAGGTGATAATTTTGTCCGCTAAGCTTTCTGATGTTGCTAAATTGGCCGAAGTATCTACAGCAACCGTCTCCCGAGTGCTCAATAAAAGTGGGTATGTCTCCAAGAAGTCAAGAGAAAAGGTTATGCTGGCCGTCGAGGAACTTGAATACAAGCCTTCAAAAGTCGCGAGTTTTCTGGCAAGTCGAAAGCTCGCGTTCAATATTGGAATTGTTGCAGGAAAGAGATTATTTCGCGTCCTGTCGGATCAATCCGATCAGTTTTACACAATTGTCCTCAAAGGAATAGAAGAGTTTTTCGCGGGGAACAACATGAGGGGAACTCTTGTCCCTTCAAATGATTTTTCGGAAGACTACGATGGATACCTGCTGATCGGTGGAGAGATTACTGAAGAGGATATAAGAAGAGCAAAGGAGACTAAGAAACCGGTTGTGCTTATCGATCAGTATCTCGCCGGCGTAAAGGTCGACTGCGTTGTATCTGATGGATATGATGGAGCAATATATGGAATGAAAAAACTGATTTCGAAAGGACTCAAGAAGATTGTAAATATCCACGGACCCCTTTCTCATTTTGGATTCAAGGACCGCTTTGACGGCTACATATCTGCAATGGAAGGCGCCGGATATCTTCCCAAAGCTTATGAATACGATGAAGATAATGATAATATGAGCGCGATAATCGATCTGCTGCTTTCTAGATATGGACTTCCCGATGCTGTATTTGGATGTAACGACACCGCCGCGATAAGAGCGATGGAAGAGCTCCAGGCCAGAGGAATAAATATACCGGAAGAGGTGTCGATCATGGGTTTCGATGACATCGTCAATTCCTCGGCGACTACTCCCTCATTGACTACTTTCAAGATATTCAAGCATGAGATGGGAGTAGTTGGATCTAGGAGGCTACAAAGTCTGCTAATTGGTAATGAACCGCATCCAACAAAGATCTCCCTATTCACTGAATTTGTTCAGAGAGAAAGCACTTTATAAAAAAGGAGGTAAATCACATGAAAAAATTGATTCTGTTAACTTTGTTTTCGTGTCTCTTTGTGGGATTGTTCGCCGTTGAACTTGTCTTCTGGACAGCGCCCAATCCTCTCCAAGAAAGCTTCTGGAAGGAAGTAGTGGCTGAGTGGAATGAAAACAACCCTGATATCCAGATCAAGTGGTCGACTATTCCCGCTGCGGGAAGCTCAGAAGAGGCTATCCTTACTTCAATCGCTTCCGGAAGAATGCCAGATATCTGTACGAACATATTTTCGGGATTCGCCGCACAACTCATCGAAGCAGATATACTTATTCCCCTCAACTCTTTCCCGGATTTCTGGGAACTCGTGGAGCAAAGAAAGATGACCTCCATCGTTGAAAACTGGAAGTTCGGAGATAACTATTACGTACTCCCGATCTATTCGAACCCTATAATGATGTGGTGGAGATCAGACATCTTGAAGGAACTTGGGTATGACAGACCGCCGAGAACCTACTCTGAGATCTACGAGATAAGCGAGAAGTATTCTGTGCCGTACGAGAAGTATGGAGCACTTGTGGTAATGGGAAGAAACTGGTACGACCGATGGTACGACTTCATAACCTACTACTATGCCGCGAGTGAAGGAGCTCCATATCTAGATGTTGAAAAAGCCAGAGCACTTTTCAACAATGAGACCGGCGAGAAAGTCGTTACATTTATAGATACCATGTTCAGAAACAACTGGACGGCAGTTGATCTCGGAAGCAACCCTTTCTATTTCGGTGTTGTCCTTGGAGGGATCTTCGGTCCGTGGGAGATAAACCAGGCGAGAAATCTCTTCCCCGATGTCTTCGATCATATAACAATCGTTCCCCCTCCAGTTCCAGATGATTATCCGGAGGACAAACCGATCTACACTTTCGCAGATACCAAGGGGCTTGTAATGTTTGCCACCACAAAGCATAGGGAGGCTGCATGGAAATTCATTAAGTGGGTCTATTCGGATATTGAAAAAGACAGAAAATGGATGGAGTTCACTAATCTTCCTCCGGCAAGGGAAGACCTGTTAACGAATCCCATCTTCCAGGAGTATATGGAGGACAATCCGAAGTTCGCTGCTTATGCGAGCCACGTTGCCTACGCCGTTCCGCCGGCTTTGACTACGAAGACTGTAGAAGTTCAGGAAATTCTCACAACATTTTTGATAGAGCAAATAATGTATGGAAAATCAACTCCGCTAGATGCACTTAAAGACTCTGCTACGAGAGTAAGGAGAGAACTCTTCTAGGAGAAGGGGTGATTGAGAGTGAGGAAGAGACTGAAAACCATCGATGCAATAAAGGGCTGGTCTCTGTCTGGGGGATATCTGGTATACACGGCAATATTCTGGGGTTACCCATTTGTGTGGCTTGTTATACTTGCTTTGTCAAAATGGAATTACTTCACCCCAAGGAAGTTCATCTGGTTTGACAACTTCATAGAACTATTTCAGGACGAAATGTTCTGGAGAGTTTTCTTCAATACATTTAACTTCATGCTGTACTTTATCCCCATGGTTCTCGGTCTTTCCTTACTCTTTGCCCTTGGATTGAAGAGAGTCAAGCTATTCCGAACGTTTTTCATACTCGCATTTCTCGTAGCAAATGTCTCATCGGGAGTGGCTTATTCCATAATTTTTCAAAAGCTCTTCGCGATAAACGGCCCCTTGAATGGATTAACAAGAGCGATTTTTGGAATTACGATTCCATGGTTCAGCAGTCCTCAGCTGGCCACTCTTTCAATAGCGATCATGGTCACATGGAAATTCATAGGATACTACGGTCTAATACTCTTTTCTGGTCTTCAGGCGATCCCGGAGAGCCTTTACGAGGCCGCAGAACTTGATGGGGCCGGAAAGATGACAAAGTTCTTCAGGATAACTTTACCTTTGATAAACCCGTCGATTGTCATGGTACTGGTTCTCTCCCTTACTCTGACTTTCGGAATATTCACGGAACCATTCTTGATTACTGGAGGGGGACCAATGAGAACTACATACACATTTCAAATGCTGATTTATACGACAGCCTTCCAGAAGATCAATCCGGGGTACGCTTCAACACTGGCTATAGTTGTTGCATTACTTAGCTATGGCTGTGTATTGCTTACAAGGAAGCTGGTCGAGAGAGAGGTGGAGATTGTATGAAGAAGGTCCCGACAATAATCCTTTATGTATTTCTTTTTGCCGCCTCAATACTTTGGATTTATCCTTATGTATGGATGCTTCTCTCATCGTTCAAACCAACCAATGAGATTTATTCAGGTTTTCTTCCAAGTCAGTTTACTCTGGACAATTACAGATTCATTCTTGAGGCCGCAGACAAGATGGAGAGACCATTTATTCAGGCTCTTGGCAATTCAATCTTCATTTCGGTTACAGTTACCCTCGGTGTCTTGGTATCTTCAGCGCTTGTTGGCTTCGCCCTTTCAAGGCTTAACTTCAAGGGAAAAAACGCCATATTCAACTTCATAATCTTTCAGATGATCTTTCCGGGATTTCTATTCATAGTTCCACTGTACGTTCTTATTAAAAATCTAGGTCTTATAGACACTAGAACGGCATTGATTCTACCTTCACTCGTCTCTGCTTGGGGAGTCTTCATGTTTACACAGTCGTTCAGAGCAGTTCCCAACGAATACCTGGAAGCGGCCAGAATGGATGGAGCCAATGATCTATGGATAATCACCAAGGTATTGGTTCCACTGACAAGCTCAACCGTATCGATCGTAGGTCTCTTCACTTTCATAGGAATATGGGATAATTTCATGTGGCCACTGATTGTGGTAAGCGACTATTCGAAGATGCCTCTCTCTGTACTACTTGCAAGTTTTAATATGCAGTACGGGAGTTATCTGGGTCCAGTCCTGGCCGGTTCTGTATTGCAAACAATGCCGATGGTCTTAATATTTCTGGTGTTCAGAAAGTACTTTCTTCAGGGAATCTCTATGTCATTGAAATGAGGAGTGAGAGTTGTGATCAAACTAGAAAGACATCCGTTAAATCCCCTATTCTCTCCGATCTCGCAACATCATTGGGAATCCAAGTATGTTTTCAACTGCGCCGTTATAAAACGCCAAGGATTGTTTCACATGATTTATAGGGCTCAGGGCGAAGATATGGTTTCGAGAATGGGATACGCCGTTTCATTAGATGGTGTTAGATTCAACCGCTTCGAAAAACCGGTCTTCACTCCAGGGAGCCAGCTGGAGCTTTACGGGGTGGAAGATCCAAGGCTTACAGAAATTGAAGGAAAAGTCTACATGCAGTACACGGCCTACTCTCCAAAAGGCGTACGAATATCTATGGCTTCGACTACCGACTTTCTCAGGTGGGAACGTCACGGAGTGATAATCCCTGATGTCGATAACAAAGATGCTGCGCTATTCCCGGCGAAAGTAAAAGGTCGATATCTCATGTTCCATAGGATCGAACCCGACATGTATCTGGCTTATTCGGAAGATCTGAGGACCTGGACGGAATTCACCCCGATAGCCGGTCCAAGATCTGGTAAGTGGGACAACCTTAAAATCGGCGTGGGGGCCCCGCCAATAGAGACTGAATATGGTTGGCTAGTCCTTTATCACGGAGTAGAGAATACTCCAAGGCCAACTTATAGACTTGGATTTATGCTCCTTGACCTGGAAAATCCCGAGAAAGTTGTAAAGAGGAGTGATGAACCGATCCTTGAACCGGAAGAAGAGTGGGAGATTTTCGGAGGTGTCCCCAACGTTGTATTCTCCGATGCGATGGTAGAACATGAAGAAAAGTACTTTGTCTACTATGGCGCAGCCGATAACCATATCGCTCTTGCCACAATCGACAAAGAGACCGTGGTGAAATGGATAAGGAGTTGATTTGATGAAAAGATCTTTGGTAATTGTGCTGCTTCTCTCATGTGTAATTGGCGTTGCCGTTTCGATAGATTTCGAATCTCTATACACCATGGAGAGAGCTTCTGATTTTCCGCTTCTTATGCCACAGGGGATCGAATGGGAAAGCAAAGCGGTTTTTAATCCGGCCGCCATAATGATAGACTCTACAATTTACCTTCTCTACAGATCGGAAGACTGGAGTGGCACGGGTAGATGGAACGGCACATCCAGAATTGGCCTTGCGAAGTCCACCGATGGGTTTGAATTTACAAGAGAGCCTTCCCCCCTTATATACCCAACAGAACCATATGAAATCCCGGGTGGATGCGAAGATCCCCGTATCGTTAAGATTGACGACCTGTACATCCTTACTTACACGGGATACGATGGAGGAAAGGCTAGGCTTTGCATCGCAACTTCAAAGGACTTTGCAGAATGGGAAAAGCTGGGACCGGTATTCAAAGATGACACTTGGTCAAAGTCCGGTGCTATAGTACCTGCGAAGATCGACAACAAGTACTACATGTATTTTGGTGATTCCTCAATAAAACTCGCTTACTCCACAGACCTGAAGAACTGGACAATTTTCCCCAGACCCGTCATGGAACCAAGACAGGGAAGTTTCGATAGCAGGTTGATTGAACCGGGGCCAACGCCAATCATTACTGACGAAGGGATTCTGTTGATATATAACAGTGCTGATTTCTCCACGATTTATAGACCTGGAGCTGCGTTGTTTGATATCGAGAATCCCAGAAAGATTATCAAGAGAACCGACAAACCTCTTGCAGAACCGGAACTTTCATGGGAGAAACAAGGGCAGGTTCCAAACGTGATATTCATAGAAGGGGCTGTGATTAAAGAAGATAGACTCATACTATACTACGGCGCGGCCGATACATATATAGGGGCTTTCGTCGTCGATCTAACCGACTAGTCTTTAACTCTAACTCCCAAAATTATTCTTTCTCTGAGCTTTCTTCGGGGCCTTGCGATGGGCCCCGTTTTCCAGTGATGCGATCTCTTTTCGGCTCAAACGTTTGATATCACCGGGATTGGGAACGAGAGATATGCTCAAAGGACCAATGGATACTCTGACAAGGCTCGATACAGACTTGTTTAATACCCTAAAGATCTCCCGAATCTCTCTCTTATGACCCTCATGAATGGTAATCGCATATTTTGAAAAGTCGCCGTCGCTTCTCACAAGCCTTATCTTTGCAGGCGACGTCATGAATCCATCCCCGAGCGTCAACCCACCCTTCACAGCTTCAAGATCGCGATCGGTCAATTTTCCCTTTATTCCTACTACATAGGTTTTCTCGATCTCTGATGCCGGATGGGAAACAAGATTGGAAAGATCACCGTCATTCGTCATGAGTATCAGACCGCAGCTGTCCTGATCGAGTCTTCCGACATGAAATACCCTTTCTTTTATTCGTTCTGAGACTAGATCGGAGAGCGTCTTTCTTCCGCGATCATCACTCATGGCACTCAGGTATCCTACTGGCTTATTGACGAGATAAACCACTTTCTCTTCATTAGAGAAAATCAGTCTACTTCCGTCAAGAAGAATCTCCGAACTCTCGGGAAAAACGTCAAGCCTAGGGTAAGTCTCGATCCGGCCGTTCACTTTCACTCTCCCGTCCAGAATCGCTTGAGTCGACTTTCTCCTTGACATGTTCGTTATCTGAGAGATTATCTCGTGAAGTTTCAAGATCATCTTCCTCCTTGCTGAAGGCCAAACCGTTTACTATCTCCTTAAGATCATCGACCTGGAACAACTCGTAGAAACGGGAGGTAACTTTGTAGAGATAAGGCCTTCCAGGTAGCTTAGATTTTCTCTTGCTTATGAGCCCCATTTTCGATAACTCCAGGAGCTGTCCCTGAGAGGAACGACCTCTTATAAGTTCGACATCGTTTCTTGTAAGCGGGCCCTTAACTGCGACTATCGCAAGCGACTCCATCTGGGTATCTGTGATGCTTACTAAAGGTCTTACAGATATCTGACTTACAAATGACTGAATTGAGGCTTTAGTATAGAACCTGAGTTTGCCGTTGACGGATTTGATCATAACTCCGTGTTCATGACCTCCGTATTCTCTTTCCAGCTCCTCCAGGAGAAGCATTACCTGGTTCAGCTTCATGCCCGTGATCGAAGCGATTCTCGATGGTTCGATTCCACTTCTTGCAGAGAATATCAGCGCTTCAATTATCGCCTTTTTTGTCAGTTCCTCGCTCACGAAGCTTTCCTCCTGAGAGTTAGAGGTTCTACCGTGTCAAGATAGTATCTGTTCAATTTCAACAGCTCAAGTACTGCAAGAAAGGAGACGATGATTTCCGACCTGCTTTCGAGACTCATTAGAAATTTGTATAGCTCTATCGTCTCGTATAGCTGCTCTATCTGAAGCATTCGATCTTCGACGTTGATACTTTCAGAGACAATCGTATAAACTCTATCTCTCAAAACCGTCTCTTTGAGGATAGCCTTGAAGGCCTCCGTCAGTTCCTCGGGGAGATCTTCCTTCCTTTTCTGATCGACCGTCGGTTTCGCCGTAGCTCTTTCGTAGTTGTAAGCATCGTAGAGCTTGACCCGAAATTCTTTGGAAAGGTCCTTGAGAGCTTTATACTCTTCTACTCTCCTGTAAAGTTCCTTTCTCTGATTGTCAAATGTTTCGGCTTCGCCGCCACTCATTCTTGGGAGAAGCGCTTTAGACTTCATTTCCATAAGGGTTGAAGCCATGACGAGGAAATCAGATGTGACGACCATGTCAAGAGATTTCATCTTGTTGACGTGAGTTATGAACTCATCTGCTATGACAGTGATTGGAATTGAACGTATATCCACCCGATGTTTTCTCACAAGAAAAACCAGTAGATCAAGCGGTCCTTCAAATTCCGGGAAACTGAAGACCAGTTCGAGTTGTTCCATCTTCACCACCCCAACTTCGTTGCTTCAATAACCCTCTTCATTGTCTCTTTTGCAACCACTCTAGCTTTCCTATTGCCATCTTCAATTATTTCGAAAAGTTCATCTGAATTCTCTTTTAGATGAGAGAGTTTTTCCCAGACGGGAGAAAGCCTTTGAACTAGATTCTTGTGAAGAAGCCTCTTGCACTCGATACAACCGATTCCCGCCGTCTTGCAACCCTCAACAACCCATCTCTTTTCTTCATCAGAGGTAGTGAATGCTTTGTGGTAATCCCAGACCGGGCATTTTTCAGGGTCTCCCGGATCAGTCCTTCTCATTCTCGCCGGATCGGTCATCATTGGAGCTATCATTTTCCATAGCTCTTTCTCATCTGTGTCTATCAGGATATAGTTTCCGTAGCTCTTAGACATCTTCCTGCCATCCGTTCCGGGAAGCTTTGGAACCTTTGCGAGAATCGGTTCCGGCTCAGGGAAAACTTCGGCAAACTGATTGTTGAATTTTCTGGCGATCTCCCTCGTCAACTCCACGTGATATATCTGATCCTCACCGACTGGAACTCCTGTGGCAAGATACATTAGAATATCTGCGGCCTGAAGAACAGGGTACAGTAAGAATCCGCCGCTTGAAAGATCTCTGTCTGTTATCTGTTCCTTTTGATCCTTGTAAGTGGGTACTCGTTCAAGCCTTGAAACCGATACGAGCATCGAGAAATAAAGAAAGAGCTCTGCATGCTCCTTTATTGCAGACTGAATGAAGAGAACAGATTTCTCTGGGTCGAGACCTGCCGAAACGTATGTTCTCACTATGTCAAGACTCCAATCGTAAAAAGAAGAGGTTTCGTCTATATGGGAAGTAAGTCCGTGCCAGTTAGCCACAAAGTAAAAGCATTCGTTCCCTTGGTCTTGCAGTTCTTTCCACTTCTCCAGAGTGATAAAATGACCGAGGTGAAGTCTGCCAGTAGACCGCATACCGCTAAGAATTCGCACTGAAATCCCTCCAAACCGGAAACTCGAAATAAAAACCTTTACCGATCGTCAAAGTCAAATGAAAAGCTTTGTACAATGTATTTTAGCATAGAATGATGTTATCATATTCTCAGAATCAATCTAAAATTGTCAGGAGGTTTTAAATGAAATTCAATACCCTTCTTATCATACTTGTTGTTGTCATGGTTGGAATGACCGCAATAAATATGTTTATGGCATTCAACAACAGGCTGGACATAGATACCCTGTCTTCAACCAGCAACTATTCATACGACTACGAGGGACGGGCGACACTTGACATCGAGACAGAGATAATCTTCAATAAACCAGACCAGATGACTCAGTTCCTTGAGCAATATGATAAGCCTCAGGAAGAACAACTGGCCGACTTTCAGGAATCGATGACTCAGTTTTCGGAAAGCTTCGACAGACTGATGTTAGTAGAGAGCTTCCAGTCAACGGCAACTGTTCTGAGTTCTAACAGAGTTAAAGTAGTCGAACATGCCGTTATCGCAGGCTTTGCAGCGGTTGAAAATGGTGTTGTTAATACCGACATGGGAGACATGGAGTTCGACCTTACAGGTGATGCCTATTCCTTAACAATTTCAATACCGGCCGACGCAAAGGTAATTAATCTAGATCCAGCTCCAACCGTAGCCGCAGATGGAAATGAATTCATATGGACCAATACGGGCAAGACTATCTTCCCGAAGATTCAATTCTCGAGAGGTGAGTAGAGTAAGTCAAGAAGCAAGGAACTTCATTTCACTGATAAGAGAATCGACCTGCACTTCTGTACTAACGGGGGCAGGTATATCTGTCGCTAGCGGCATTCCCGACTTCAGAAGTCCGGGAGGTCTATATAGCAAGATTTCTCCGGACATCTTCGAGCTAAGCTCTTTCATTGAAGATCCGGCAAGGTACTATAGAGTAGCAAAGGAGAGAATACACACTATGTCGGACGTAAGCCCAAACGCTACTCACATTCTCCTCACCAGACTACAAACCCTGGGTCTAATTGAGACGATAATCACGCAAAATATCGATGGACTTCAACAGAAGTCGGGGGCAGAAGAAGTTGTGGAGCTACACGGGACCGTTTCCAAATTCGAATGCATGCAGTGTAAGAAACGGTTTACAAGGAAAGAAGTCGAGTTACTGCTTGAAAGATCCGATGTTCCTAGATGTGATTGCGGTGGCCTGATCAAGCCAAACATCGTTTTCTTCGGAGAAATGCTACCCCAGGATGCAATAAGAAGAGCCGAGAATGCTGCATTGAAGTCCGATCTCTTTATTGCTATGGGATCCTCCTTGATGGTTTACCCCGCCGCTCAGTTTCCAGTAATTGCAAAATCCTCAGGTGCCAGAGTCGCGATTGTCAACAGAGATGAAACTGGCCTCGATTACCTTGCCGACTACATATTCTCAGTTGAACTTGAAAGCTTTTCAGAGGAAGCTCTCAGACTTCTGGACGAAGAATCATGAAACGGTAATTTCCAGACAAATCCTTTTTGAATTCACAGGAATATCCATTAAGGTCAGAAACTAACTCTCTTAAACCCTCGGTCTCATACTGAGATATTTCCAGATAAACTTTTTTCCCCGTTGGTAGATATTTTAAAAACTCCCTGTAGAAGTCAAGACCGTCTTTTCCTCCATCCAGAGCAACTATAGGTTCGTACTTCCTCACGTTGGTGTCCAGAGAATCTAGATCCCCCGTCCTTACATACGGTGGGTTGGAAACGATGACCTCGACAGAATCTAGAAAGTCATTCAGTCCTGATATGTTGTCACCTTCAATGAATCTAATATTGAATATTCCGTTCGTTCTGGCATTCTTTTCGGCAAGCATGAGAGCATCTCTAGAGATGTCTGTTGCAAAGACCAGTGAAGAAGGAATATTGCGGGCTAAAGCACAGGCTATCCCCCCGCTTCCAGTTCCGATATCGGCGAACACTTTCGAATTCTTCTCTTCGTCGATGACTATCTCAACTAGCTCTTCCGTTTCATTTCGGGGTATCAAAACACTCCTTGTAACCTCAAGCCTGATTCCAAAGAATTCTCTGAATCCTAATACGTAGTCGATCGGCTCTCCCTCAACAACTCTTTCCACGGCCTTCATATATTTTGCGCTTAACTTCGATTCGATTTCCTTCTCTCCATTGAGGATCAGATCGGCTTCATTCAAGGAAAGAACTCCCCTAAACAGGGATATCATAACGAAGCGGGAATTCTCTATTCCCGCCTCCGAAAGCTTTCTTTTCGATATATGGATTAGCTCTTTTAGATTCACATTCCCAAGATCTTTCTTACATCGTCGCTAGCCATCTCGGGTGACCATGGTGGATCAAAAGTGAGTTCCATCTTCACATCGCCGATTCCCTCAATCTCGCTGACCTTTCGCCTTGCATCTTCAAGCATCAGTCCGGCAAGAGGACACATAGGCGTCGTCAAAGTCATCTTGACCTTGACATCGTTCTCATTTTCTAGCTCCACTCCATATATCAACCCCAGAGAGACTACATCGAACCCTATTTCGAGATCGTATACTTCTCCAAGGGCCTTCATAACGTCTTCTTTTGTCACACTCAACTTATTCTCCTCCACCCGTTTCGTAGTATCTTTTTATGACAGCCTCTTCCTTGAAAGGCTTGAACTCCTGTTCCTGCCAGATTCTCCAGAAAAGATCCTTTTTTTCCGAAATCAATATCCCCTGTATTTCTTCCCTAACATCTTCAATGCCCTTTGCTCCTGCAGGAGAATATGATTCGAGATAGATTACCGCGTACTTATTGCCAAGAGTCACGACGGAAGAAAGCAACTCACCTTCTGTCGGTTTGAAAAGCGATTTCACAAGTTCGGGATTCAGCGCCTCGATTTCTTCTCTCGTATAACTCCCGGACTGCACTTCCGGGAAAGTATCCAAAACCGAAGAAGGGTTAGCATCCCTGGATGCAGCTTTCCAAACCGAATAGGCTTCCGAGAAGGAATCAAAGAGAAGCACCTTCATGTCGGCCCTCTCTTCTTCTACAGCATATCTCGAAGAATTGGCCAGATAGTACTGCTCTATCTCCTCTTCGGTGACTGTCGCATTCACTGTAACGGCTTCATACAAGGAACTTAGAACCTCTTTGTAAGCGAGATCTCTGACCACCTTCGCCTCATAGGAGCTTAATCCGTCGATGTAACCTTTGAGAATGTAGAAAAGGTCCGCATCCGACTTCTCAATCTGAAGTTCGGTGAGTGTGTCCATGATTGACTTACTTACTACTTCTCTTAAAGCCTCGATATCGGCTTCGATCCCAACCTCTTTTGCATACTGAATTAGAAGAGTCTCTTCAATAAGAGCTTCGAGAGAATTTCTTTCGTATTCCTCTAGCAGTTTCTGACCTGCTTCAGTATTGAGGAGCATTTCCGAAAAAAGAGGATCTACCTCTTCTATTCTCTTCGATATCTCGGTATAGTTAGGCAAAACCTTTGAAAGGAAAGTATCCATGGTGATGATCTCACCGTTAACCTCGGCGGCTATACCTGTTTCAGAAAGGGTTTCTGTCTGCGAAAGCGCTACTGCAGTGATCAATAATAATATCAGGGCAGCGATAAACTTCTTCAATTTGTACCCTCCTTCGCTATTTCCCACAGGTGATTCAACTCATCTATGGTCATATTGTTGATATCAAGGCCATGCTTCTCAATATGACTCTCCATTTCGTGGAAACGGTTCAAGAATTTCTCTGTTGATTTTCTCAAAGCCGCTTCGGGATCAACATCAAGGAATCTAGATAGATTTGTGACCGTGAAAAGAACATCTCCTACTTCCTCTTCGATCTTTTTTTTGTCCTTTTCGACTATCGCGCTGTCTAGCTCTTCTATTTCTTCATTCAATTTTTCGCGTGGTCCTTCGATTTCTCCCCAATCAAAACCGACCACGGAAGCGTTCTCCTGAACTCTTCGCGCCAAGCTCAGCGCGGGAAGAGCCTTATTTATCTCACCTATCGAAGAACTCTTTCCCGAATCTTTGGCTTTTTCCTTTGCCTTTATTTCCTCCCACTGACGATATGAGTAACCCTCCGAATCTGAAAAGACGTGGGGATGCCTTCTAATTAACTTGTCCGTCAAGACCTTTAGAACATCCGTTATCGTGAAGGCCTTTCTTTCCATTGCAATCTGCGCATGAAAGACAACCTGCAGAAGGACATCGCCAAGCTCTTCGGCGAGCTCCTTATCATCTCCACCATCGATTGCATCGAGTACCTCGTAAGCTTCTTCGATCAAGTAAGGTTTTAGGGACTGATGAGTTTGCTCTATATCCCATTCACATCCTCCAGGTGATCTCAATATCTTCATTGTCTCAATTAGCCTTAACCATTCACTTCCGTCAAATTCATTCTTCATTTGTCGGCCTCCATAGTCGCCAGCCCCGCTCTGAAAAGCCTGATTTGGCTCACTTCACTCTCATTCGACCAGCGGCTTGCCCTTTCCTTTGTGATCAATTCCCTGACAGGCCTAAATGTCAGTCTGTGCCAGGTGGTCGGTCCATGCTTTCTAAGAGCTCTTAGATGCATATCGGTGCAGTAACCTTTGTGATTTCTATAACCGTACTCGGGATACAAGATGTCCAGTGAATCCATTATTCGATCTCTGAATACCTTTGCCACAATCGAGGCACTCGCAATCGCTGCACTTCTTCGATCGCCGCCAACTATGCATTCACCCTTTATATCGAGTTTAAGCGATTTTCCATCAACTATTATATAGTCTGGCTTCCTCGACAAAATCCTCAGTGCTCTGTTCATTGCCAACCTGGTAGCCGCAAAGACATTGAGAATATCAACCTCCTCAGGAGAGGAAAGACCGATTCCTACGATAGAGTTCTCAAGTATTTGTCCAAACAACAACTCTCTCGTCTTTCTACATAGAGCCTTCGAATCGTACACGCCATCGACGGGATTCAAGACTATAACGGCAGCGGCCACAACTGGACCGGCGAGAGGGCCTCTTCCTGCTTCATCTACCCCCGCAATAACTCTGTAATCAGCTCTGTATGAAGCATCGAATCTCACAAGTTCGGATAGATCTCGTTTGGCCGATTTCATACTGAAATTATACATCACCATTCAGGAGGCTTCAGCACATGTCTATAAAGGCATCAAAACCGTTAAATGAACAGCTTTAGGTGCAGAATCAGTCTTAACCGGTACATGGATGATGATATAATGTTTTGAATAGTATCGTTTTCAGTAAACTAATACAAGGGGTTTGGAGGTGCTGTGATGTCCGTTGGTGAAGTCAAAAAGGAAGACGCTGCAATTCTTGAGAAGAACCTAAGAACGATTTCCACGAGAATCAGAAGGGAAGGAAGAAAGGTTTTGAGAGACTTCCCGATCACTCCTGCCCAATTCGATGTCCTTCAGGTGCTTTTTTTTAACGGAGAGAAACGGATGAGTGACATCAGTCGCTGGCTTGGAATAACCAAGAGCACGACAACTGGTCTTGTTAAGAGGCTCATCGACGCTGATCTGGTAGAGCGAAGACGTTCCGATAAAGATAGGAGATCGTACATTATCGACATCTCCGCCGCCGGAAAGACACTAATCGAGAAGGTCATCGACAGAAGGGTGGAGTACTTGAAATCTGTAATGACTGAGATCAAGTCCGATCAGGTGAAAGAACTTGAGGTTATTGTTAAGAACCTTCTCGAAATAATGGACAGCAAGAAAACGAAAGACTAATCGTCTGGAGGTAATTATGAAGAGAAGAACTACCCTGATTATCGGATTGATTGTCATTTTCCTTACCGCAACGATCTTTGCAAGTACCGTGCGAATCAAGGGAGACACAGTGCTTGGATCGCTTCAAAAAGAGGTTTTTACCTTCATCGGGAACGTTTTTATCAATAAGGACGGAGATATTTACGTCGAAACTCCCCTTGCAACGGCCACAAAGGGCGCTACTGATTGGGAGAGCTTCGTAACCGAAGGTGAGACCTTTGTTAGATTCCAGACAGGCGAAGCAACCGCTCTATCCCTCGACTACAATCTGGAGAACTCCACGGGAACTCTTTTCGGAAATGTGGAGGCAGTTATCTATTCAAAGGAAGAGGACGGAAAGGATATATTCATATACGAGACAGAGATTCTTAACTTTGATCAGAAAACGGAATACTATGAAGGTTTTGCTGAAGAAACTGCGGAAGCAACGCCCGAGCTTATCTTCATAAATTACAAGGGAGATTTGAATGTAGACACTCTTTACTTCGAATACTTCGGAGATACCGGCCTTCTGAACCTAAAGGGAAACGTCTTTGTCGATGACTTCAAGAATAGTAGGAAAATCTGGGCCTCCGAACTGATATACGATACGACGGATGATTCATTTGAAGGGAAAAACGTAGAGATAGAGCTTGTTTTTTAGCAGGAGGAAGAAATAATGATTGACGTAAGGTTGATTCGAGAAAACCCCGAAATTGTGAGGAGGGCCCTTGAGTGCAGGCAGATGACCTCGGAGCTGCTGGATGAGATAGTCTATCTGGAATCAAAGAGGAGAGAGGCGCTGCAGGTCGTTGAACAGAAAAAGGCCGAGAGAAACAGTATATCTTCGGAGATTGCCCGAGCCAAAGCTAGCAAAGACGTAAGCCTTTCGCTTTCCCTTATGGAAAGGGCAAAAGAAATCTCATCTGAAGTTAAGGAACTTGATCTCCAAACTTCTCAGATAGAAGAAGAACTGAAGAAAAAGCTTCTCTATCTACCCAATATTCCTTCGTCGACCACACCTGTTGGCAAGAGTGAGGAAGATAACGTCGTCATCAGGATGTGGGGAGAACCGAGAAAGGTCGACTTTGAAATCCGACCTCACTGGGACTACGGCCCGGAAACCGGACTTATAGACTTTGAAAGAGCCGCGAAAATATCTGGAGCGAGATTCACGATTCTTAGAAGAGACTTTGCAAGACTTGAGAGGGCAATAGCTAACTTCATGCTGGACCTCCACCACTCAAAGGGGTACGAGGAAGTAGCTCTGCCTTTCATGGTTAAGAGAGATACTATGCAGGCAACGGGCCAACTACCTAAATTTGAGGAGGAGGCCTACAGAATCGACCCGGACGATATGTTCATGATACCAACTGCAGAGGTCCCACTCGTTTCGCAGCACATGGACGAGATCCTCGAAGGTGACCTGCCCAAAAAGTACACGGCGTACAGTGCATGCTTCAGGAGAGAGGCCGGATCGTACGGAAAGGATGTTCGGGGCATGATAAGAGTTCACCAATTTGACAAGGTTGAGCTTGTCTGGTTCACCCATCCCGATGACTCTTACGATGCTCTTGAAAATCTTACGGCCGATGCTGAAGATGTTCTCAGGAAATTGGAGCTTCCTTACCGGGTAGTCTCTCTTTGTACCGGGGATATTGGGTTTGCCGCGGCAAAGACTTATGATCTTGAAGTTTGGTTGCCTTCTTACAACACTTATAGGGAGATTTCCTCCTGCTCAAACGTTGAGGACTTCCAGCCAAGACGAGCCAACATAAGGTTCAGAGATGTTGACAACAAACTGAAGTTTGTACACTGTTTAAATGGTTCTGGACTGGCCGTTGGAAGGACCCTGGTAGCAATAGTCGAGAACTACCAGAGAAGAGACGGAAAGATCGACGTGCCGAAAGCTCTCGTACCATACATGAGGCAGGAGGTAATTGGTTAATTGCCTAATGCCTTCTTCGTCCTGCCTGAAGACAACAGAGTCATTCTAGACGGCGGTGAAACCAAACATCTGAGAGTGACGAGAGCAAAACCCGGTGATGAACTGACAGGCATTGATGGGAGAGGTACCGTTTACAGATTTCTTCTCGAAGAACTCGGGAAATCATCTGCTTCGGGAACTGTAGTCGAGCGAGAGTACGTTGAGAGAGACGGGAAGAGTATTACTGTAGCCGTGGCAGCGACAAAGTGGCCACGGCTTCATATTTTGATAGAGAAAGCAACCGAACTGGGAGTCGACAGAATCGAGTTGTTCAATAGCCTTAGATCGGTTTCAAGAGTTGATGAAACTAAGCTGACTAAGTTCAATGCGGTCGCAAGGGAAGCGGCCAAGCAGAGTGTTAATCCTTACATTCCCGAGATTACTGTATCCCAGACACTTCCTCTAGAAGGATCATACAACCTGCTTCTGGAATTCGGCGGCAGACCTTTATTAGAAGTGGAAGAAAAACTCGCTTGTGAAAGAAAACTGCGACTGATAGTGGGACCCGAAGGGGGCTTCGCGCCGGAGGAGATAAAAGACATCTCGACCCGATGTACGCCCGTTTCGTTGGGAAGAAGGACTCTGAGAGTCGAGACAAGCGTGATTGTAGTACTCGGAATCATAAACTATCGTCTCGGCAGGATGTAGGAGGTGTAAATGGTGATTTTCTCACTGACTTTGAACGCAGCTCTAGATAGATTCTTATATACAGACGCTCTAATTGAGGACGATACGGTGAGGGTAGATAGAGTCAAAGATTACCCCGCAGGAAAGGGTGTAGACGTATCACGTGTGATAAATGAACTGGGAGGCCATTCGGTCGCTGTAGCTTTCCTTGGAGGTCATACCGGAAAGGTAATAGAAGAGATGCTCGACGATGAGGGAGTCGTTTATGCAACGGTAAGAAGTGAAGAAGAAACAAGGACCAACATTCTCGTACAGACTGGAAGCGGTCAATACAGAATGAGTCTTCCCGGTCCGGTAATATCCGTCAAGGAAGTCTATAAACTGTACAAGACAATCGACGTACTTTTGAGAAAGGACGACTACCTTCTTTTGTGCGGAAGCATACCGGAAGGAGTAAGCAGCGATATCTACGCTCAGCTTTGTTCAAGGATGAGGAAAATTGGAGTCAACGTTTATATCGATTCCGACAAGGAGCCTTTCTCCAAGGGGGTCGAGGCCAAGCCAAGAGGAATAAAGCCAAATATTCACGAACTTCAGAGACTGCTCAATCGCGAGCTAATCGGAGAGATAGATTTTAGAAAGGCCATTTCCGAAGTGTCGAACAAGTATTCAATCGAAGAAATTCTACTGACTATGGGAGCCGAGGGAGCGATTGCATCAGTGAGTGGGGAGTTCTATCGTATTCGGGTACCTAAAGTACCTGTCAAGAGCGGGGTTGGTGCAGGGGATTCTTTCCTGGCGGCATACTGCATGTACAGAGAACTTGGCGAGACGGTGAAAACTGCCTTGAAAATGGCTGGTGCCGCCAGTTCAGCTGCCGTCATGACACCCGGCACAGAGCTTTGTAGATTCGATGATGTAATGAGTCTTGCTTCGAAGATAGCTGTAGAAGCGCTGTAATCGAGACGTTGTATGACCATATACATTCAGTAGCTAAAGAGGGTTTTCTCCAGATCGATTCGGTGTTTTCTCTTCGCAAGAGAGATGAATGGATGATAAAAAACGAAGATTTCATAGCCTTCTTGAAGAGTAAAGGTAAGAGCTAGAATGTTATCAACACAACGTTGTCTGGGGTTGCATCCCTCGAGAAATTCCTTCTTGATTCGAATGAGAAATCAGTTGAAGAGGCAGAAAAAGAGGATATTGAAAGTTTCGCAAAATCGAACCGCAATGACAAGGCCCGTCTGAAGCAAAACTCCGTAGGATAGGCCAGTATTTCAGTTTTCTTTCTGAACCTTCACTCGCAAAATTCGCCCCAGAGCTTCGTGAGAAAGGAATCGCGGCAAAGAGGGAAAGAATGAGAATACACAAATTCCCTGGTACGACACGATAGTAATGGAAAAACTCGCGAAAGCGGGCATATTTGCCACCTATCAAATGATCGAAGTGCCCTTTCACCTGAGCTAAGAGAAAGCCTGGCTGCACGCATCGGGACTGAAATGGAGAAAATACTTGAGTACCTTAAACTCTCGGATCTTTCAAGACTTGGTGGAATGAAAGGAGTTAGGGTGAGGCTATACTGCAATGCAGGATTAGATACCTTGGACAAACTTTCTAACTGGAACCCTGAGGAACTTTGGGCGATGCTGGTCGACTTCGTCAGAAAAACGGGTTTCGAGGGAATACCTCCTCTGCCGAAAGAAGTAAGTAGCACAATAGAAGCGGCTAAGAAGCTTGAAAGGCTTATTGGGTACTGATGTTGGCGTGATTAACGGTTTCGTTCAGCCGAATTGTTTTTGGATTGACTCAGCTTAGAGAAGAAACTCCATCATGATTCTTTCGATCAAAAACAAGCCCTTCCATACTTGTATAATCTTTAAGACGATTATTGCGGAGATGGAGGTGGAAGATGTCCAGAGACACTCCTTTGAAATAGGATTACATCGATTGCGTGAACTCCGTCATAGATTACATTGAGGAGCACCTTTCATCCCCGATAACTCTCGACGATCTCTGCTAAGAAAGCTTCTACTCATCAGTTCATCTTCAGCGGATCTTCTTTCACACTGTGGACAAGATGATAGGCCAGTATCGCAAGGGTAGAAGGTTGAGCGTGGCTGCCGAAAAACTTGCTACAACCTCGATAAGTATTTTGGAGATCGCCTTGCAGTTAGGCTATGATTCGCAGGAATCACTTACCAGAGCATTCAAAAGCAGATACTACGTGAAGCCTGGCAAGTATCGCAGGCTTTGACTCCACTTCGCCGTCACTCAGAAAAAGAGACTGTGCAAAAAAGACCCGATTGGTCTCAAGGGAGGAATAAGAATGGAACCAAAGATCATCCACAAATCGGCGTTCAAAGTCATTGGTCTGAAGTACTACGGAAATGATCCGGCGAACAACTGCCCGAAACTCTGGAGAGATTTAATGGAGAGGCATACCGAGATCGAGAATGTCATATCGGCGAAGGAAAGCTACGGATTGATGTGCACTGGAGAAGAAGACTTCATAGACGGCAAGTTCGACTACATAGCCTCTTTGGCCGTCTCGACTCTGAGAATAATCCCGGAGGGAATGGTTGGGGCAGAAGTGCCTGAGGCAACCTATGCCGTTTTCACTCATACGGGAAAGCTTGACTCACTGCAAAATACCTATGAGTACATCCATGCAAAGTGGTTTCAGAACTTCGAGTATGAACCGATTGTTTTGAACGAGTTTGAACTATATGACAAAAGATTCACAGGGGAAGAAGATTCGGAGTTTGACATCTACATACCGATAGAGAAGAAGCAATAAAAAAGGGGGACTGGATAATCCAGTCCCCGTTTTGCAGATCTACTATATATTGTGCTCCTTAAGGAAGTCTTCTATTATCTCTTCTAGATCGGGCTTCCCTATCTCCTGAAGCTCATAACCGATTCTTACGGCAGGTTTCTTTATGTCGATTACCCTTCTCAGGTCAATCGGAGTTCCAATTATAACAAGATCTACGTCGGCCTTGTTAATGGTCTCCTCTAGCTCTTTCATCTGTTTCTCACCGTATCCCATCGCTGGAAGGATCTGATCCAGGTGGTTGTACTTTTCATATGTTGAAACGAGTGATCCTACTGCATAAGGCCTTGGATCAACTATCTCGGATGCACCAAACTTCTTAGCCGCTACCCATCCCGCACCGTACTTCATTCCACCGTGGGTCAGGGTCGGGCCATCCTCTACGACGAGAACTCTCTTGCCCTTTATTTCGGACGACTTGCCTCCCTCAATGGTTATCGGTGAAGCACCGTCAACTACAATGGCATCGGGATTGAATTTCGCAATATTCCTTCGGACGATGTCGATATCTTCTGGAGAAGCCGTCTCCTCCTTGTTTATAACAACTACATCGGCCATCATAAGATTCGTGAATCCCGGGTAGTATGTAGTCTCGTGACCGGCTCTATGAGGATCGGTTACAGTTATATACAGATCTGTCTTATAAAATGAGAAATCATTGTTTCCGCCGTCCCATATTATTACGTCTACATCCTCTTTTTCAGCTTCTCTGAGAATCGCTTCGTAGTCGACCCCGGCATATATAACGGCATTTCGATCTATATGAGGTTCGTATTCCTCTCTCTCTTCAATAGTGCATTCGTGTTTATCTAGATCCGAATAATCGGCGAATCTCTGGACCTTCTGTTTCACGAGATCTCCATAAGGCATCGGATGTCTGATAGAGACAACCTTCTTCCCCTTGGCTCTCAGGATGTCGAGCACTCTTCTGGTTGTCTGGCTCTTTCCACAGCCCGTCCTAACTGCGCAGATAGAGATTACCGGTTTCGAGGACTTAACCATTGTCTTGCTGGGCCCAAGAAGAATGAAATCCGCACCGTGTGCGTTTGCTATTGCCGCCCTCTCCATGACATATTGATGTGGAAGATCGCTGTATGCGAGAACGACCTGATCGATCTTGTGCTCGTCGATCAATTTGCCGAATTCTTCTTCCGGAACTATCGGAATGCCATTTGGATAGAGTCTGCCTGCGAGTTCCGCAGGATACTTTTTTCCATCGATTCCAGGTATCTGAGTCGCCGTGAAAGCTACTACTTCGAACTCTTCGTTGTCTCTGTAGTAAGTGTTGAAGTTATGAAAGTCTCTTCCGGCAGCGCCGAGAATCAAAACCTTTTTTCTTTCCAATTTCTCCACCTCCATATATATTCCAACTATCCTTTAAAATTCTACATTTAAAAGAGGATCCCTACAAAAAAACCTAATTCCGCCACGAAACGATGAAGACCAAAAGAAGGGATTTTGTGAGCTTATACGTGAGTATGCGTTACTATGCGCCCGTTTGGTCTGCATTGGCTGCAACGATTATGAGAACCCTCGACTTTGCCGAGATCAGCTCATCTTCACCGACAAATCTTCCGTCTACCAGAACAAGAGGAGAGACAGACCCAAGCTGTGTTTCCTCTATCAGTTCACTGAAGGTAAGATCTCTGTCGAAACTCCATCGATTGTTTCCATAGACTACTTCCAAGCTTCGTCACCTCTTGGCTGAAGAACAGACGGGACAACCTTCACGTCGTTCAAAGGAAATGCTCTCGAATTTACCCTTTCTCAGGTCAAACCAGAAAACATCGTCTCCACACATTCCGGTATTCAGAAAAGTCAACACCATGGCCGCCTCTAACATGCCTCCAAAATAGCTTACAAAAGTCAGTATCCCCTTTTGTGCCCCCGTATCCTTTCTGTTGTCGCCCATGAAACACCTGTAGCAAGGCACTCTTTTATCTCTAAACATCGCATATCCGCCAAAATTCTCTACGGCCGAATCGACAAAGGGAACACAGTTGCGGTAGCAGGAATCATTTATCAGATACCTAGCCTCATAATTGTCAACGCAGCTGACAACTACGTCGGGTTTTTCAGTCTTGATGAGGGTTGGATCGAAACTTTCTTTACGGATCTTGACCCGAACGCCACTGTACCGCTGTGCAATCTTTTTTTCAATTACACTCGCTTTTGAAAGACCAACATCTCCATAATCGTACAATATTTGTCGGTGTAAATTGTTAAGTTTAATTTCACCCGGTTCGATGATACATATGTCATCAATTCCGTTATCCAGCAAGATTTTTATCAATGGGCAGCCCAATCCGCCGGCTCCAACAACCATCACTCTTCCCTTTCTGGACGCCTTCTGCAAATCTAACGGGAGATCACAAATGGGACCGATCTCGTTGCTTCCATTCATGAGCCAGGAAAAAACCTTTCCGGCTATCAAAGGTGAGAACATAATCGACAGAGTGTGTGGAAAGCTTACAATTCTCTTTCCACAATCTTCCTCGATTTTGAAATCGTCTCCATCTCTGAATTCCATGGTCTCTTTCTGCCTGTAAATCAGAGGCGAATAAAAGGGGAGAATTCTGTGCCTTGGAAAATCTCTAGTGATTCCGGAAAGACCACTTCTTATTAGGAGTTCGGCGGTAAGTTCCTCAGTCGCGCCCCATAGATGACCAAATGTCTCCTCGGCCAATCTCAGCAGGAACGACCTGGTCATTCCCTCAACAAGTAATTGCCGCTCGTACCATCTGAATAGAAAATCATTCTCTATGTCCATATGCGTCCCTCCACAGATCCAAGACCAGCCTAAGTATAACAAATAATCCTCAAGTGGATAACCCTACAGCTAAAGACTTATTCGTGTTTGAAAATGGAATACACCTCTTGGAGCCGGATCGCGAAACCTTTGATCTCAAGTGGTGGCAAACAAACGGGAGAATGAATTTTCATAATTCACTTCACGAATTGAAATTTTGCGCTCGGAAGGCGCAGGCTGACATAGAACTGAGAGACTTTCAAGAGAGTCTTCCATCTGCTAATTCAGAGTATTCCAAAGCCATTGATGAACATGCCTTTTTTTTGACCCCTCTCAACCCTCCCGATATTTACGGGAGTATCTACTGGAGAGATCACATATCCGGTATATATCCCTTGAACTGAGCCCTATAAAGCCCCGCGTAATGTCCGCCCTTCTCGAGGAGTTCGTCATGAGAGCCCCTTTCTATGATTCCATTGTTCGTTATCACAACTATCTCATCGGCGTTCTTAATTGTGGAAAGTCTGTGGGCAATTACAAGTGTTGTGCGTCCTTTCGAAAGGGCTTCTAGAGACTCCTGGATCTTCAGCTCAGTCTCATTATCCAGCGCAGAAGTGGCTTCATCTAAAATGAGAAGGGGAGGATTCTTTAGAAAGACCCTCGCGATTGATATTCTCTGCTTCTGACCTCCGGAAAGCATTACTCCTCTTTCACCAACATAAGAATCGTATCCGTTCTCGAGACTCATGATGAAATCATGAATATTCGCTCTCTTTGCAGCCTCAATTATCTCTTCGTCTGTAGCGTCGCCCTTACCGTAAGCAATATTATCCCTAATTGTTCCTGCAAAGAGAAAGACATCCTGTTGAACAATACCGATGTGGGTTCTTAAGGAGTGAATGGTAACGTCACGAATATCCACTCCGTCAACGGTGATCCGTCCACTTTTAACGTCATAGAATCTAGGAATAAGATGGCAAAGAGTTGTTTTTCCACCACCAGAGGGGCCGACTAGAGCCACCATCTTACCGGCAGGAATATGGAGATTTATATCGGTGAGTACGTTTTCACCTCCGTCGTAGGCGAAAGAGACCTTCTCAACTCTTATATCTCCCCTGACACCATTTAGTTCAACTGCATCCGGCGAATCTGTGATGCTTGACTTCGTTTCCATTATTTCAACGAACCTTTCAAAACCTGACATTCCGTCTTCATATTGCTGAGCAAACTGCATAAGCCTTCTTATCGGCTGGAGAAATAGATCAACGTAAAGAAAGTAAGCTACAAAGGCTCCGACGGTTATCTCGCCTGAGTAAGTAAGATATCCCCCGAAAGCCAGAACGGTAACTTTCAACATGTTCATCATCAGGTCGACACCGGTCGTCATCTCGGCCATCGACTTGAAGGCGAACTGCCTGGATTCCTTGAATTCCTGGTTGCCAAGATCGAATTTACTTTTTTCGAATTCTTCATTGGTGAATGACTGAGCGACTCTAATACCAGAAATACTGTTCTCAAGCTGTGCATTGACGTTCGCTATCTTCTTTCTCACCAATCTAAATGCCTTTGCCATCTTCTGTCTCTTTCTCACTCCATACCAGACCATAAAAGGTATATAGGCAAAGACAACGAGAGTGAGTCTCCAGTCGTTCTGCATTAAGATTATGAAGGCTCCGATCAACGTTACAGTAGAAATGAAGACATCTTCGGGGCCGTGATGTGCAAGCTCCGTGATTTCTCGAAGATCGTTCACTATTCTCGACATGATCTTCCCGGTTCTCACCTTGTCGAAATAACTAAAAGATAGCGTCTGCAGGTGGGAGAAAATATCCTTTCTCATGTTGTACTCCATCCTTACCCCGACAACGTGACCCCAGTAACTGACAACGTAATTGAAGACGGCTCTCAAGACAAAGAGAAACGCCATTATTGCGGCGATAATCACAATACCTCTCATGTTACCCGAAGGGATATAATCATCCAGGGCCAATGTAGTGAATCTAGGAAAAACCAGATCGATTCCAGCAATCATGAAAGCACATGCCATATCCAGTAAAAATAGCCCTAGATGTGGCCGATAATAGGCCATGAATTTTCGAATCATAGCAAGCCTCCCGCATAGTTAGGTAAGAGTCTCAATTTTACATTAGAATACTCTGGATAACAAGTTCATGCATTTAAATCCAAATAGAGAAATTGACTCCTTGTCCTGTCGAACGAGCTTTATGATCTTTACGCAGTAATCCCAAAATACTGTTAAAATAGCTGTGGAGTCTTCAGTTCAGGAGAAGGAAAAGAAGAGCTTGTCGAAAACAGTAGTCCTTTACAAAACTAGATATGGAAGTTCGAAGAAATATGCAGAATGGATTGCAGAAGAGCTCCACGGCGATCTCTTTGATATTGAAGATGTCGATCCTGAAAGACTTAAGGATTACGACTGCATCGTATTCGGCGGATCACTCTACGCCACTGGCATCAGTGGATTGTCTACAATAAAAGAGAATTTCAAATCTTTCGAGAATAAGAAGGTAATTATCTTCTCCGTGGGAGCTTCTCCAGCGAGATCAGAGGTTATCGAAGACATAAAGGCAAAGAACTTCTCGCCTGAAATTGTCGAGAAGATTGAGTTCTTCCATTTGAGGGGCGGATTTGACTTCAAGAGATTGAGACTCGTAGATAAGATTTTGATGATTCTATTGAAGAGTAAACTCAAAGGAAAGAAGAGACGCGGAGAAGAGCTTTCCGACGATGAAAGAGGGATGCTGGCGGCTTACAGTACGGCAGTAGATTTCACAAGCAGGAAAGCTATTGAACCGATACTGGAAAGCATCAGTAAGTTTACTCACGGGAATGCTTAAGACAGATTCTGGATCGAAGCGTTGCTTGCAATGAGAAGTATTTTGAAAGAGTCACACCTCTCAAGCACTTCCCCGATTGAATTTGCTCTCGCTCTTTCGTACGGTTCTGTGTAGGAGGATTTTGCTTTTTCATATGCGCCACTAAAATCAGGATGTTCGTTTTTGTACAGCAAGAGAGTTTGCTTTCTGCCCCGGAATCGGTGGGTAAGAATTATGATCGGAGGTAATATGTCCAGAATTCGTAGGCTTGAAGAGATCTCCTTAAACTCCTGGCCAGCCGGTTACACAAAGTTCCTTGATGGCTGGGTATTGAGATACGCAGGCGGATATACAAACAGGTCAAACTCCGTCTATCCTATCTACGATGGGTTCGAACCTCTAGAGCAAAAGATCGAAGAGGCTAGCAGGTTCTATAAGTCAAAGGGGTTAAGGACGATGTTCAAGCTCACCGCGGACTCAAAGCCTGCAGGACTGAACAGTGTCCTCAAAGAGATGGGGTTTGAAGAAAGGGATAGAGCACTGGTAATGACGAGAGCGATAGGCAGTGAACCCCACGATCTTTCAGACGCCGATGTCGCTTCAAGGCCCGAGGAGGAATGGCTCGAACTCTTCTTCTCTCTGAATAGCAGGGCAAGAGAAAATCAAGCCTGGGCAAGAAAACTACTTTCTATGCTTCTTCCTGGCAGCCCCTTCATCATCCTTAGAAAAAGAGGAATCGCAGTTGGTTGCGGGTTTGCAGTAATAGAAAGCAATCACGTGGGACTCTTCGGAATAGCGGTGCGAGAATCGGAACGGCGAAAAGGATACGGGAGAGAGATAACCGAAAAACTCTTGGAGCTTGGTAGGCAACGGGGAGCAGAGACAGCCTATCTGCAGGTTGACAAACCCAACGAGAGCGCGATAAGTCTCTATTCTAAGATCGGCTTTCGAGAAGAATATCAGTACTGGTACAGGGTTGGCGAATAGATGTTAGACACAGTAGATCTCTTCAACGATTTGAGCAGTGATGAAAAAAGCGAAGTTCTTTCGGCTTCGCGAACTGTCAGGTTCCAGCCCGATCAGGTGATCTACACTCCAGATGATCTTTGCGATTCACTTTGTATAGTTCTCAAGGGCAGGTTAAGAATTGCAAAGGTATTGCCCTCTGGTCGTGAACAGACTATCAATTACATTGAAAAGAACCAGATTTTTGGAGAAGCGCTTGCGTTCGCTGGAAGAAAGTGCGCCTCACATGTCTTCGCGGAAGAGGATTCGGAAATACTAAGCATTCCGAAGAGAGCTCTCCTATATGCTTTCAAAAACAAGCGTTTTCTGTTCTCTTACCTAAAGAGCATTTCCGAAAAGACACTGAATCTCTCATATATCATTGAATTGCTTTCATTATCAACCGTCAAGAAGAAGCTGGCAAGCTACCTTCTGGAACTATCTCTTGAAAAGGGAAGCAATTCATTTGAACTTCCTCATACCAAGAAGACACTCGCAAACCTTTTTGGATCAACAAGAGAAGCCGTTTCTCGAAACTTTTCTGAACTGCGGAAGGATGGAATCATCTTCATGCCAGATAGAAATTCCGTGGAAATAAAAAGCTCAAAACAACTCGAGAAAATTCTCTTCGATTAAATTAAACTATCGAACCTCTTTTCCAAATACTCTCTAACCCCGTTCAGATTATCGAACACATGTTTTGAAAGCGACAAATCAAGGTCTATGTTCTCCTCGTGCCTTACCCCAAGAACCTCCATTCCGGCCATGAAACCGCTTCTAATGCCGTTTGGCGAGTCTTCAATAACAATGCAATCCTCCGGGGCAATTCCCAAAAGCCGCGAAGCTCTTTGATAGATCATCGGCGATGGCTTAGATTCCCTAACTTCATCTCCCCCGACGATTACCGAGAAGTATTCGAGCACGTTTATTTTCTTCATCAACTCCTCAATAGCGGACTTCTCAGTCGACGATGCAATGGCCACTTTAACCTTTCCGTGAAGAAAATCTAGAAGCTCAATCAATCCGTCATTCGGAACCAGTGTCTCTCTGGCGAGTTCTAGATACCTTTCCATGTACCTTCTGCCAAATTCCTCAGGCTCCATATCCAGACCGGCAGTCTGAACAATTACTCTCTGAGTTTGAGACATTTTAAGACCCATCTGCTTCTCGAAGAGCTCATCACTTATCTTTCCACCAAGCTCCGAAACCAGTTCGGTACAGGCCCTTCTATAGAGCTTTTCGGAATCGATTATCACGCCATCCATATCGAATATTACTGCTCTAATCATTTCATATCCCTCAAATTCAAAAGATTTCTGATATCGGCTGCTGCCCTCCGTACAGTCTCTTTTCTCACACAGATTATGCTGCTGAATGGATCAACGTCGATCAACGATGACTTGAACAGAAGTCCCATATGATAGGAAATGGTAGACTTGGCGAGGCCTGTGAATTCAACGAGGTCCTTCTGTAAAGCCGGTTCCTTGCTGAGTCTCTTCAGGATCTTGAATCTGGTCTCGTCGGAAAGCACCTTAAGAAGACTCCGTAGCCTGACTTCCTGCGGGATTCTGCCCGAGAAATCTTCGGTAACCTCTTCAAGACCCATTATCAGAAGATGAAAGGTCGGATATGTCATTAGGCCAGAGTTTGTATGAGGTACCGAGTTTTGAAGAGTTATGTATACAGGTTTCGTCTCGTCGAGTACGATATCGTAATAGTCGAGATAGTTCGAGAAGGCGTCTTTGATCTTCTGTGACGAACTACTCTCTATGTATCCTTTTACGAGCCGAGTGTTGAGGTCTCTTAAACCGCTTCCTTCATAATAGTTTAAGATTTTCATCGTCTTGGAGGAAAGGAAATCCATCGCCGTCTTCGGAAAGAAGAGTAGCTGGTGCACAAACCAGACAGTATCCGGGCTTACACCGCCTATTGCCTCTATGGCCTTTGAGACCTTCTGCGGTTCCTCGCTTATCATACGATTCAGCTCATCATGGGAAATCTTGAGCCTTCTATCTGCAAATACCTGGATGAAACGGTCTCTTATCAACTCGATTCCCTCTTCCGTTACATTAAGGCTTTCCTCAATTGTCACCTGCATACCGTCTTGAAGCTTCTGCCTTATTGGGAAGAGGATGGGAGCCATAACACCCAGTTCGTTCATAAAGGTTATATACATCCTCGTTGACCACTCTTCATCCTTAAGAAGTGTTTCCCTGAATTCCAAGAGCTGAGAAGAGGGTTCATAATCAACCCCGAGCGTCTTGAGTACCTTCTCAACAGGACCAGTGTTCAGCGAAAACTGAATGGCCATTGTCAGATCGTATATTTCGAAATAGCCGGTGATTATTTCCATTAGTTCTCACCTTCATCGTATAGCGTCTCAAGTCCTTTCAGAATTTTTTCGAGACGCTCTTTATTCAAAGAGAAGTACACTCTTCTGTGATCTTTTCGGCTCTTAACCAGGGCAAGTTCGGACAGAGTCGAAAGGTGGTAGGATACTGTCGCTTTGGATAGCCCTACGAGCTTTGCAAGCTCATCCACGTATTTTGGTTCCTCGGATATCGACTTCAAAATCTGCATCTTGGTTTGATCGGCTAGATTTCTGAGAAACAGTCTGAGAGTATTGTCCGTAACCGATGGATTCATAATCTCTTCAATCTGCTTGAAGTGCTCGCTGAATACTATCAGCTGGGTATTGCAGGAGCTTGCAAACTTAAGCCCTGAATACTTCAGTGTATTCTGAAACAAGAGATGAAGCGGCAAGTCTTCTCTTGCCTTAATGCCATAAAAATCAAGAAATCCCTCGGCAATTTGATTATACTGATCATTTTCGAAGAGCTTTAGTTTTTCGGCTATCTGATCGCGATTCTTTTTTCTCAGACCGGATTCTTCGTAGTACTTCTTCATTTCGTTAAGAGCAAAGAGCAGGATCTCTTTCGACTGCCTGGGAAAGTTTATCAGCTGAGTAATGAACCATGTCGTGTTTTCAGAGAGATCTTCGGCCTTGTTTACAGCTTCGGGCACAATGCTTAGATCCCCTTCAAGTATCTTATCTACTTCCTCTTGAGAGAAATTAAGATTGTTCGAAAGAATGCTGTTTACTACACATCTAGATTTCTCTTCGAAGTTATTCGCAAGGCTTTCGATTGAGTCCTCGAGGAGAATCTCCCCCCCCGGCCTTTCGGGAAAGTCGCAAAAGAAGATGACGCTGTCCTTTATTTCCGAAAATACGTCAGCGACAACTTTTATCGACCAGTTCTCATTCTCTCTGATCTTAAGAAGAAATGCCCCTAGCTCTTGACCCGGTTCGAAATCGAATCCAAGATCATGTGAAACTGCGTCGAAATAACTCTTCCTGTCAGCAAGACCACATGCCATCAAAATCTCTACGAGTTCAACGTATCCCGGGATTATATTCAAGGAATACACCTCTCAAGTTCGACTTGTATTGAATTATAGCATGGATAAGGTTCGAGAAACCTTGAACCAGGGAAATTCATCAACAACGCAACTCTATAACGTACTTAAAATGCGGAACATGTACAAGTATTCTTCGGTGTCGAATCAAATCCATTTGAAAGTGCAAGATCGTAAATCTGCTTAATCGATATATTGTTAGAAGTTTATTGTGCGTTAACAATAATAGTTTGACAACTATCTAACGTAGTGATATGATGAAAATGTAAGAGATGAATCGAACAGACGAAAAGGAGGAGTCGATATGAAGAAGGGATCTTTGAAAATCGGAAAAGATGTCCAGAAGGAAATCGATAAAGCCAGATCGGCTTCTATAAGATACGGAAACTTTTTTGCACTCTGAAGAAATAAACCAGTAGAATCGCGACATACAAGCAACCCCCCTTTTCCCCCACGGAAAGAAAGATGACTTCGGGTCTCTCGGTAGAGACCCTTTTTTGTTTCTTTCATTCAAAAAGAGAGAACCTTCAGGCTCTCTCTTTTTCTTGGGGTTTCTCTAGTCCTACTGAAAAGTAAGGAAGGGTCTGGACTTCAAGATTTCTACTCGTGCCTTTTCTATCTGTTCCGTAACTTCTCTCATCGATTTTGTAGTGCAATTTGACATTATCAATTCCTCCACCGGTTCGATATATATCTTACACTGAGATCATAACATATGGTTAGATATATGTCAAACCTAGTCCTAGAATTCTATTGCAGTCTAACTTTATTCTTGTTCTGCGTTTTGTCTCTAATTCCAGGCTGAGATGGTCTCCACATTTTTTCTGGTTAGAAGAGCAGGTTTCCTCTTTCAGGGTCCGATAAGAAAGCAGGGATACTATACTAGATCGTGGAGCATCTTACGGGCCGGACTGGAGTAGCTGGAATACCCATTTGGGATGAGTTATACTTGTGATCACTGAATGATTTCGACAGGAAATTCGAAGTATCGTCACACAGAAAACGATATTTGGTTCTCAAGGGTAGATGTTTTGCGAGGAAGGAGGGTGAACAGAGAAATGTTCTTCATAACGAAGGAGTTCACTTTTGACGCAGCACATAACCTCACCATGTATCACGGTAAGTGCGAGAAGCTGCACGGTCACACTTATAAACTTCAAGTTACCGTTGCCGGGGAGAAGCAAGAGGAAGACATGGTAATCGACTTTCTGAAAATGAAAGAAATTGTCAGAGACGAAGTCCTGAGTGTGCTGGATCACTCTTATATAAATGATGTGCTATCGCAACCAACTGCAGAGAACATAGCAGAGTGGATTTTCAATAAACTCGCAGGCAAGATTCGCGGGAATTCGTTCGAGCTCTATGAAGTAGCCTTATGGGAAACTCCCACCAGCTTTGTTCGTTACAGGGAGAGAGATGGTTGGTAGAGATTCCCTTAGGTCGCTTCTTCCCTGCCGACTCAATCATTCATAAACTGTCTCCCGTTGTCAAGACGATTTCTTTTGTGGCGCTTGCGGTGGGATCTTTGTTCTTGAGCGGCATTGTTGATTCTCTGATCCTTTTTTCCTTTTGGATTTCGCTTCTCTTGCTTTCAAAGGTTCCGCTGGGGGAGTACATCAAAACCCTCTGGACAATCAAGTTTCTTCTACTCTTAATTGTCATCTTCCAGCTCTTCTTTACGCACGGAAAAGTCCTGCTGGATATGAAGATACTGAGGATAACAGAAGAGGGCCTTTTGAACGCCACCTTATTGACTGTTAGGATGGTTTTTGCAGTCTTCTTCAGCATTACATTATCATATACAACAACCCCCATGGAGATCTCCTCCTCCATTGAAGCAATCGTCGGAAAGCTACCGATGAAAACTAAGAGGGTTTCTGAACTCGGAATGGCACTTTCACTAACCCTCACTTTCATTCCTCTTCTCTCGCTTCAGACGAATCGAATAATTATGGCCCAGAAGGCTAGAGGTGTGGAATTCAATGGCGGAAGTTTTTTCAAGAGAGTAAGAAACTCTCTCTCAGTGGTGATACCCGTGATTACGACCTCGCTAAAGAAGGCCCAGGACACCGCGTCCGCTCTGGAAATAATGGGATACGAGCCCGGCCATACATTGCGAAGCCTCGACAAAATGAGCTGGTCGATTAATGACTCGATTATCTTGATTTCGACGGCGGTTTCTATTACAGCGGTTGTTATACTGTAAAGCCAAAGAGATCGGCCAAACGTGAGGGGTTTATTCTTGCCATTGCTCTGGCAGACGATAGTCTTAGGCGACTCTCACTGGAAGCATCTACCACTATCTCTTCGAGACAAGGGAGCAAACCGTCCAGTTTGAGAAGACCCGTCACGGAAGAAGCAAGAATCCTCGTCTGAAGCTCTTCCTTCCTGTTGGAAAGAATTCTTGAAACGTGATCACCCACATCCAATGTTTTGAGTTTCTTTACTGCTCTGAGTGAAGCCTTCTTCAGTCTCGACGAAGTTGATCTCAATGATTCATCAATGACATCGGAGATAGAATTATCCATTAGGTTGGCCAAAGCTTCAATACATATCGCCCTAACCCTGTCTGAGGGATCATTAAGTCCTTCTCGAAGAATATCAACCGCGGATGGTTCAAGTAGACCTTTGACGTACTGCGCCCCGACGAATCTCATCTCTTCATCATCTGAATCCATGAACCTCTCTGCGGCCTGCAACAACGAAACATCGTATCCCTTGATTTTTCTGTAAGTCTTCAGTGCTGTTATTGCTACGTTTGAATCCTCGGACTCGACTAGCTTTCTCAGCGCCGGAACCGAGACCTCCTCCGGGAATGGTTCTAGAGATTCAACTAGAATCTGCTTTGTCTTTGAAATGCGAAAATCCTTTATAAGACCCAAAAGCTTTTCTGAAGAAGTCGAATCCAGTTTACCGAGCCTTGAATGAATAGCAAGTTTCTGGAATTTTCCCGAAAGCGAAGAGAGCACCTCTTCATCTAGCTGCAGTTCGCCATTGTAGGCAGACAATATCCTTCGAACGTCGGTGCTTGGATCTCCGTTGAACTCCTGTAAGAGTTCGCTCTCTCCGGCTTCCGCAAGGGAGATAACAAAGGTCTTCCTAACCTTTTTTGAAGGATCTGCAGCAATTTTCCTCGCCAACTCCTCGTCCTCATAACCGAACTCGACGAGTTCCTTCGCCGTTGCGCTTCTAACGAGGTCTGACGGGTCATCAAGAGCCTTCAGTATAGAATCTCGATCTTCACCGAATTTCGCCATCGAAGAAACCGCGTTTTTTCTGACATCCGGCGAAGGATCATCAAGAAAAGACTCGATATTCTCGATTTTCATATCGCGTTCCACTGCTGATTTTATTGCCCTTGCCCTTACGTATGCCGATGGAGATTCCAGCATATCCTTCACATTCATTTCGGCTCTTGAGAAAATCTCCTCCTCAATAGCCTGAAGCATCTTTCTGATATCTTTTGGATTCATTTTATCCACCTTCAATTCCAATCAGGATTTCTCCTTCATCAACAAAGAATCTTACGCTTCCTTCTTCTCCATAAAAACCGGCAGACTTTACAAATTCGGTCACCGTGTTGTAAGAGTTGCCAGATCTTCTAATAATTCTGTCGCCGGAAACGTAATATCTGATTCTCTTGTATCGACCGTCAACAATAGCGTCGAAGCTAATGAAGGAGGTCCCCCACGAAAAGTTTCCGATTGATCGGTTGAGATCTCTTTCAATAACATCGAAGGTTCTGGAAAGCGACATGTAACTCTTTGTCTCTCTCACAATGTTGAATGACATCGCAATCGACATGTTCACTATTTTGAAAACCGATATCAGAAGTATCGCAGAAACCGCAAGCGACACAACCATCTCAATCAGAGAGATTCCCTTCCTCATACTCAATCATCTCGAGAAGGTTTTCCAGTCTCTCGAGGACCCTATCCCTGCCGAGAACGGAGATCGTCTCGAAAAGTCCCGGAGTCACAAGCCTTCCCGTTACCCCCCCTCTCAAGGTCTGAAAAGTATTCTTCTTCGAAGCTATCTTTTCATCGGCAAGCTCTCTTACGGTTTTTTCTACTCCTTCAACAGACCAGTCAAGAGAATCCTCAAATTTCCTTATTGCTGCCGAGATTAAATCCTTGCTCCAGTTGTTCTGAAGATACTTGGAAACATACTCCTCTTGATAATCGAGCTCATCACTGAAAAAGGGAGCAGAGAAATCAAATAGCTGTTCAAGCGTGTTTATCTTCTCCCTGCACATCGTGAGTACCTCTCTCGAGTAGAACTGGTCGGACTCAATGATCGCGTAGTAGTCAAATCTTCCGGTGAACTTCAACCACAATCCAAACTGGATCATGAGCTCCTCGGGATCCAGCAATCTCAAATGCTTTCCGTTTATCCATTCGAGCTTCTCATAATCGAAGACAACGCCTTTGTTAGAGATATCGGAAGGAATGAAATCCTTGACCTTTTCGTGATAATCGAAAATTTCCTCATCGACCGTCCATCCGAGAAGCGCCAGATAATTCATAAGCCCCACGCTAAGATAACCTTCTTCTCTGAAATGGTCCACGCTTGTGTGGCCGTGCCTTTTTGAAAGCGGAGCCCTGTCACTCCCAAGAATCAGTGGTATATGCATGAATGTAGGCGGTTCCCAGTCGAGAGCTCTATAGATCATTATTTGCCTTGGAGTGTTCGTAAGGTGATCCTCGCCTCTGAAGACATGAGTAATATCCATCATATGATCATCGACTACCACAGCAAAATTGTAGGTGGGGAAGCCATTGGACTTTATAATTATGAAATCCGAGAAGTTCTCGTTCTCAAAACTCATCTTCCCTTTTGAGAGATCAGAAAATTCCGTTTTGCCCTCTGGAATCCTGAACTTAATTGTGTAGACTTCGTCACCTGATATATCAGGCATCTCCATTGAGATTCTCAGCACGTCTTCCTGATTCGACTTTTTGTAGACCGCATAATATGCGTGTCCTCTCTCGACGAGCTCTTGAGCATACTTATCATAAAACCCGAGAGCTACTCGCTCGCTCTGTCTATAAGGACCGTACTCCCCACCGATGTCGGGACCTTCCGACCAATTAAGACCGCACCATTTCATGGAAGAGAGAATCTGGTCCTCGAATCTCTTCTCGGAACGCTCGGTATCTGTATCTTCTATTCTCAGCACGAAACTTCCATTTTGATTTTTCGCAAAAAGCCAGTTGAACAGCGCTGTCCTTACACCGCCAACGTGAAGATTGCCTGTCGGACTTGGCGCAAATCTACACCTTACCATTCTCTGCCTCCTCAAGTAACCTCTCAAGATCTTCGATACTATTTGCTCTCATGACTTCTGCAGTTCTCCTCTCGTCTAAATACTTTCCATCTATGAGCACCGACCCTATCCTATCTGTCCAGCCACCGGTACCACCCATGAGAATGACGGGGTGTCCGTAAGAATATGAGGAGATTATCTCAAGCAGAGTTCCTGCTTGACCTCCGATTGAAATCACCACATCTGCAGATTTAGTAAGTATCAACGATCTCAAAGCAAAATCCATCCCAGTGCGAATCCTGATTTCATTGTGGGTGTTGCCCTCATCTCCGGCGGGGAGCACACCAATAACACGTCCCCCTTCTTTCGAAACAGCTCTAGAAACAAGTTCCATTACCCCGTCTCTTCCACCCGTCATAACAACGTGTCCGTGCCTGGCAAGAGTCCTCCCTACTTCTTCGCAAATTCCGTGAAGCTCCTTCACGGGGCTCGCGCTTATTGAACCGGAGTATCCTATTACCGTTACGTGAAGCATCATTCATCACTTCCAAGATACTTTTCTACCACCAGACTATCTCCAAGAACCGCCGCAGGATCGCCTGAAGAAATGACCTCTCCCTTGTACAGTACGTATAACCTGTCGACCACTTTAGCTATGGATGAAACATCATGATCCGTTACGATGACACCGATCCCCCTGCTCTTTAGCTTTCTGATCATCTTCTGAATATCCTTCACTGTCATTGGATCGATGCCGACAAAGGGCTCGTCCAGAAGAATGAACGAGGGTGAAAGAGTCATAGTCCTGGCAAATTCAAGCCTTCTCTTTTCTCCCCCAGATATGAGAGAGGCAGTTTGATCTTTCAGAGAAAGAATACCAAATTCGTCAAGAATTTCACTTGCCTTTTCCAGGCATTTGTCTTCCTGACCCGTTAGCTTCATCACCATTGTAAGGTTTTCGATTACTTTGAGGCCTCTGAAGATCGACGTTTCCTGAGGCAAATAGGCAATCCCTCTCTTGGCTCTTTCGTGAATAGGAAGGTGTGTAATGTTCTCACCATCAAGGAAAATGCTTCCCGAATTAGGAATCACAATTCCCAGGATAGACTTGAAGGCGGTGGTCTTTCCTGCACCATTTGGTCCAAGGAGTCCCACAACCTCAAGAGAGGATGCCTCCAGCGAGACATCCTTTAATACTCTTCTTTTTCCGTAGCGTTTGTCAAGATGTTCGCATTTCAGATAAGAAGGATCACTCAATTCTGAAAACCTTTCATATATTCAATGATCGCGTCGGTAACATCGTACGCGGAAGAACCATAAACGACAACCTCACTGGAGAGCACCATATCTATTCCGACAAACGTAGCATAATCCTTTATTCTCTTGTTGACCTGTTCCATTATTACCTGAAGCTTTGCATTGTAAGTCGTTTCAAGTGTTTGTTCGTACTGGCTCTTCTTCGTAAGGATCTCTTGCTGTTTCTGTAGAAGGGCGTCTTGACTCGCTCCAGAATTTGCCAGATCTTGATATTCTTGGCTAAGAGTATCTAACTGGCCCTGATAAAACTTCGTGTCTTTCTGATAATCGATGTTCAAAGTTACCCAGTCTTTTGTCGCTTCTAGCACCTTCTGCATATTGGCAAATGCAATCTTTGCAGGCTCCGATGGACCAGCACCGCCTTCAGAAACAACTATCGCTCCGACAGCCGATACCATTATCACAATAAGAATGAATCTCAAGGATCTTTTCACAAGAACACCTCCTAAAATACTCTCTTTGAATCCAATAAAATTGTAACGGGCCCACTGTTAACAAGTTCTACGTCCATGTGAGCCTGGAATATTCCTGTCTCGACTCTCACAGTCTTAGACGCCATCTGGAGAAAATCGTTGAACAGCCCCCTGGCCACTTCAGGTTCGGCAGCATCGGTAAACGAAGGTCGCCTGCCCTTTCTCGCATCACCCATTACTGTGAACTGCGATATGGCAAGAAGCGATCCCGAAACATCTATAAGGGAAAGATTCATTTTGTCATTTTCATCTTCAAAGATACGGAGATTAACCGTCTTGTCTACCAGCCACTCCACATCTCTCTCATCATCTTCCCTGCCAATTCCAACAAGAACAAGAAGCCCCTTATCTATCTTGCCCGTGACCTTTCCGTCCACAACTACACTCGCACTACTTACTCTTTGAACTACAGCTCTCACGAAACTCCTCCGTATCTCTTAACATTTTGAACGCCCTTCATACCCCTGAGGTTCTCCATAACTGAAGTAAGATGGGCTACATCCTTGACAAGGATATTCGCAATCAGTGTATCATATCCCCACCTGCCTGCTTCAACGGAGTACTTCATTACTTTTGCGTTCTTGTTTTCAAGTCTCTCAAGAGACTTGTTTACAATGGTTCTATCAGCACTATCAAACTCCACAACGATCCAGGAACTGAATTTGCCGCCAGTGTCAAGGTTCCAGTGTGCCTCCACAAGCTTGTCTTTGCTTATGCCTTTCAGGTTTCTACAATTGCGAGTGTGAATCGAGATCCCCCTGCTGCTCATTACAGCAACGATATCGTCCCCGGGAAGCGGAGTGCAGCACTTAGCAAAATAAACGGCAATTCCCGTTTCACCCCCTACAACAACCTCATTACCCTTTGCCTGTTTCTGTTTTATCAGTTCCGTCTCTTCGGGAAGAGTCTCAATCTCTTCTTCCTTCGGCGCAAGAAGGCTTAGAACCTCTCCCATAGTTACCGATCCATCACCAAGCTTGCTGAAAAGATCGTTTTCATTGTGCGCACCCAACCTGTTCATCAGGGCCTTTATTTGTTCTCCCTCAATGAGGTCATCCATCGAAACGGCAAGACGTTTGCTTATCTTTCTGAATATCTCTTTGCCCCTCTCTACGAGTTTCGCCGAGTATTCATTCTTGAAAAATCTCTTTATCTTAGCCTTGGTCGAGTTTGCTCTCACATATTTCAGCCAGTCGAGACTCGGACCTTCGCTTGCCTTGTTAACAATTACCTCAACCCTATCACCAAGTTGCAGTTCATAGTTGACCGGAACGAGACGATCGTTCACCTTGGCACCGGCGTAGTGATGGCCAACCTCAGTGTGGATGGCATAAGCGAAGTCAATCGGTGTGGCCCCTTTCGGAAGATGAACCACCTCACCCTTTGGAGTGAAGACAAAAACCTCTTCGACCTCTAGCTCGCGAGAAATAGATTCCATATCTTTGAAGCTTTCTATGAAATCTTTCTGCCAGTCAACGAGCTGCGTAAACCATGTTCTATCCTTTACATCTATGCCTTCTTTATAAACCCAGTGAGAGGCAACACCGTATTCAGCTTCCTTGTGCATTCTCTCGCTTCTTATTTGGATCTCCAAAGGCTCCCCTCTGTGGGTGATTAAAGTTGTGTGGAGTGACTTGTATCCGTTCGATTTGGGAGCGGCTATGTAGTCTTTGAATCTACCAGGCATTGGTGGCCAAAGAGAGTGAACCGCTCCCAGTATCTTGTAGCAGTTGACTTCATCTCCGGTTACGATACGGAGAGCAATTAGGTCGAATACTTCATCGAAAGACCTATTCTTCTTAATCATCTTCTGCCATATGCTGTACAGATGCTTTACTCTTCCTTCGATCAAGGCGGAGATCCTGTTCTTTCTCAACTCTCGAAGCACAATTTCTTTGTATTCGTCCATTATGTCCTGACGTTCCTTAAGCTTTCTGTTGACCTTGAATTTTAGTTCCTTGAACTCTTCGGGATACTCATACTTGAAAGAGAGATCCTCGAGTTCGGCCTGTATTTTGTGCATACCTATCCTGTGGGCAATCGGTGCATAGATTTGAAGTGTCTCTCTTGCCTTGTCACGCTTCTTTTCAGGATCTTTTAGAAAGTCCAGCGTTCGCATGTTGTGAAGCCGGTCCGCCAGTTTCACTATGATTATCCTAGGGTCATCTGAAAGTGCCAGAAGCATCTTTCGTAATGTCTCGACTTTCATTCTCGACTTGACTATCTTGGACTCAAGCTTCTCATTTAGCTTCAAGTTGCTTATCTTTGTCACACCGTCAACTATGAGGGCTACCGTATCTCCATATTTTTCTGCGATCTCCGATAGTGGAACATTGCAGTCTTCGACTATGTCATGAAGAATTCCGGCAATGATTGTGTCGTTGTCCGCGGAAAACTGGGCCAGTATTTTGGCGACTTCAATGGGGTGACTTATGAAGGGCTCTCCAGAGTCTCTCATCTGTTCCTGATGATGGAAGCGCGCGAACTCATAGGCGTCGAAGATCCGCTCTTTGTCTCTCCTCTTGAGGCGATATTGAAGAATGCTTTCGAGGTCACCCAGGAGAATCTGGGCATCGATTTCAGTTCTGGCCACTATCTCACCTTCTATTTGTTTATTTTAGCATGAAGCAACTGGTGAATACAGCGAGCCATGCGCAAAGATTTCCAGTCGAGGAAGTTGAGAAGTTCATTCTTCAGCCCTGGTCTAAAGCGTTGACCTAATCGAAACGGTAGAATATTAGAGTAATCATTGTCCTTAACACGGGGGTGAACATGTGAAGAAACAGTCGCTACTAAGTGCGTTGCTAATCATGTTGATGATTTCACTGTCGATAAGCTGTTTCGCTACTTCCATAGACTCAAATCATATCGTCACGGAAAGTAAAGTCCACTTCTTTGTCGAGGGAGAGAGAATAAACGGTATTCTGACACGTCCAGAATCTTCAGAAGGACCCGTGCCAGTTGTTGTGCTACTTCATGGATTCCTGGGACATATGGATGATCTCACTGTGTACGGTTCTGAAGAATCCCTCTACAGGATGACCGCAAGGCTTTTCGCCGAAAAGGGCCTGGCATCGTTGAGGTTTGACTTCAGGGGCTCCGGAACAAGTGATGGCGAATGGAAGGACACTACTTTCACGAAACAGATATCCGATGCGATATCTTCGATTGACTTTCTTTCATCGGCGGAAGATTTAGACAGCCGAAGAGTCGGCGTAGTCGGTCTCAGTCAGGGTGGTCTCGTCGCAGCCTGTCTCGCAGCTTGCGACTCCAGAGTCAAGAGTGTTGCCCTCTGGTCGGCAGTCGCAATACCCGTTCACACGTATTCGGCACTTCTCGGTAAGGATTCCGTTGATAGAGCTATTGAAGCAGATCCACTCGAAGAAATCACCGCAGAGATTTCCTGGGGAGGAACAACTGTTCTCAGAAAGGAATTCTTTGATGAGCTGTTTCTTATAGATCCCGTTGCCGAGATCGTTTCCTACGATGGGCCACTTCTGGTTGTCTCTGGATCGAAGGACGATCTGGTCTTTCCCCAACCGGAAGTCTCAAATCTCTTCACAATGTACCACAAAGGTGTAGACAGACTGCTTCAACAGGACTCCGGTCACATTTTCGACCTTTTCGAAAGACAGGATAAAGTGCTGGAGATCATCGATGCTACTCTGGAGTGGTTTTTGATAACTCTTTAGAAAGGGGTGGATAAATATGAGATTAGAAGGTAAGAAGATAGCGGTTCTTGTTGAAGACGGCTTTGAAGATCTCGAATTCTGGGTACCGGTGATGCGGCTTCGCGAAGAAGGAGCAGAGGTGGTCATTGCTGGCAGGGAAAAGGGCATTCTTTTTCTTGGTAAGAGCGGGCTTGAAGCGTTTTCGGATTCAGACTTCAAATCGATAGACGTCTCGAAAATGGATGGGATTGTGATTCCCGGCGGGTGGGCTCCCGACAGGCTTAGACGATTCGAAGAGGTGAAGAGTCTGGTTAGAGATGCCAACGAAAGAGGAAAGGTTATCGGGATGATCTGCCATGCCGGTCTCGTTGGAATATCGGCAGGAATTGTGAGGGGTTCGAAAGCAGTAGGAAGTGAAGGAATAAAAGATGACCTAATAAATGCTGGTTCGGTTTGGGTAGACGAGCCGGCATTAGTTGATGGCAATCTAGTTTGGGGAAGAGTGGTGAAAGACATCCCTGACTTCTGCAGGAAACTGGTCGAAACTCTCGAAAATGGACTCCGTTGACTCAGTCAAATAATGACAACATGAGAAAGGGTCGGCAACAAGACCTGTGATTTTCTAGTACCTCAGAGTAGAACCGAATGCAAGCACTCTCTTCATTATTGGTTCTACCAGTGATCCTTGCACTAAAACTGCTCAGTGAAATTCTTCAAGTAATGTATTGAAATCCGACAGAATTTATAGTATTATTAGAATAACCCTCCCCCCAGGGGGGGGTCCAATCGAAGGGGTGATACGATGATGTTCTTTGGATTCCTAATAGTAATCTTTGCGGTAGTATTCTTTCTGAAGCCTGATATCCTGAAGAGTCGAATGACTATCTCCTCCTCATATGACAAAGAAATGAGAGTTCTCAGAGAAAGACTGGCTAATGGAGAGATCTCAATTGAGCAGTACGAGCAACTGAAAAAGCCGCTGTCTGAGGAAAAATGAGATGAGTTTTGAGAATAATCATGTAAAAGAAGAATATATTGTAGAAGGCATGACCTGCGCGGCATGTGTAAGAGCCGTTGAAAAAGCTGTCTCTAAAATCGAAGGAGTGGAGAGGCCTGTAGTAAATCTCGCTACGGAACGTCTTACATTCGAAGTGTTCCAGGAAGTCGATAAAGGCAGAGTATTTGAGGCAGTAGAGCGGGCAGGATACAGTCTTAAAGAAATTCCGGTTTTTAGGAAGGCTGTAATGGAAATTGATGGAATGACATGCGCTGCCTGCAGTACAGCCGTAGAAAAAGCAATCGGAAGGCTGCATGGAGTTGAGAATGTCAGTGTCAATCTATCTTCGGACACCGTTTCTTTTAAGTACGATCCCAACATCTTGAAAATTGGAGAGGTGAAGAAAGTAGTTGAAAAAGCCGGATATAGGCCAGGCAACCTCGTCACTGAAGCATTTGAAGAGAGCCGACTGAAAAAAGAGGCTGCAATAGCATCCTACAAGAGGAAATTCATATTTTCTGCGGCCTTCGCTCTGCCGCTGCTGATAATTGCCATGGGCCATATGATGGGCCTTTCGCTTCCGGCAATCATCGATCCCCATCTCAATCCCCTTAACTTCGCCATAGTTCAGCTAATTCTAACGATTCCGATAGTAGTTGCGGGCAGAGATTTCTATTCCAAGGGAATACCAAATCTCTTCAGAGGAAGCCCAAATATGGACACTTTAGTAGGTCTAGGGACGGGAGCGGCATTCTCTTACGGAATCTTTGCGACGGTTCAAATAGCCCTCGGTAGACACAGCTACGTAGGAGATTTGTACTTTGAATCGGCCGGAGTGATTATCGCTCTAATATCTCTCGGCAAGTATCTTGAGAATCTTTCAAGGGGAAGAACTTCCGATGCCATAATGAAACTTATGAATCTCTCTCCCGAAACGGCTCTCGTAAAACGGCAGGACGTCTTCGAAGAAGTAGCGATTGAAGAGATAGAGGTTGGAGACGTTCTTCTTGTCAAACCTGGTATGAGAATCCCGGTGGATGGGGAAGTCTTGAATGGTGCAAGCTCAGTAGACCAGTCAATGATTACTGGGGAATCGATTCCCGTAGATATCTCAGAGAGTTCGAAAGTAATTGGCGGTACTACGAATATAAATGGAGCATTCGAAATGAGGGCAACTGTCGTTGGCAGCGACACAGTCCTTTCGAGAATAATCAAACTCGTCGAGGACGCACAGTCGTCAAAGGCTCCGATAGCCAGAATGGCCGATGTCGTCAGCGGTTATTTCGTGCCATTCGTTCTAGTGATTGCGGCAGTTACTTTCCTTGTCTGGATGACGCTTGGATATGGTCTCGTCTTTTCAATGTCCATGATGATAGCGGTGCTTGTAATAGCCTGTCCCTGCGCACTCGGACTTGCCACGCCTACCGCGATAATGGTGGGTACCGGTAGGGGAGCCGAAATGGGAATTCTTTTCCGGAATGGCGAAGCCCTAGAAACCACTCACAAAATTGGTGCTGTAGTTTTCGACAAGACTGGTACGATAACGGAAGGAAGGCCAAGGTTAGTAGATGTGCATACATTTGGGAAGCACGGAAGAGAAGGTGTGATGCAGATATCGGCCAGTATTGCTTCAAAGAGTTCCCACCCGCTCGATGTGGCTATCTCCGGTGCATATAGTGGTCCTCTCCTGGAGGTTTCTTCATTTGAGGCTTATTCTGGCAAAGGAATTCTGGCGAGAGTCTCTGGGCAGGAAGTCAAGATGGGAAACCATCGTTTTATTTCTCTGATGCCGGAAGAAATGAAGTTTGTCGATGAGTTATCCAGTGAGGGTAAGACACCCGTTGTTGTCTCCATAGAAGGTAGAGCGGCAGCAGTGCTTGGTATCGCTGATGTTGTGAGAGAGGATTCTCTGGATGCGATTAAGTCTCTGAAGAAAATGGGAATAGATACTTACATGATGACCGGTGACAACTCCAGGACTGCAATGGCAATTGCTAACCAAGTTGGGATCGAGAATGTAATATCGGAAGTGATGCCGGAAGACAAAGCCAAAAAGGTTTCCGATCTCAAGAGGGAAGGTAAGACAGTGATGATGGTAGGCGATGGAATAAATGATTCTCCGGCTCTTGCGGAGGCCCATATTGGAATTGCCGTTGGTTCTGGAACGGACATCGCTATTGAGACGGCAGATGTGGTACTTATGAGCGACAACTTAAGCAACATCTTCAAAGCGATAAAGTTATCGAAGGAAACTATAAAGAACATAAAACAGAATCTCTTCTGGGCATTCTTCTACAACGTAATCGGCATACCTTTGGCAGCCGGTCTCTTCTACGGAGTTGCCGGAATAAGGCTTAATCCAATGGTAGCCGGAGCGGCGATGGCTTTTTCTAGCGTAAGTGTAGTAACCAACGCATTAAGATTGAAGAAAATTAAGATCTGAAAGGGAGGAAGAAAATGAGACTGACAATTGAAGGAATGAGCTGCAACCACTGCAAGATGAGGGTTGAAAAATCATTGAAGGCTCTGGAAGGAGTCAAGGACGTAGAAGTCGATCTTGGAACCGGAGTGGCAACCATTAGCACTTCAAAGGAAATAGAAGACAGGTTGCTGAAAGAAGCCGTAGAAGATGCCGGCTATTTGTTAAAGGGAATCGAAAGATAAGATGGATAATCATTCTCATCACAAACACAGCGGCGCGTTGAAGATTCTCAGGACAGCAAGGGGTCAGATAGACGGTATCATAAAGATGATAGAAGAAGAGCGATATTGCATAGATATTTCGACACAGCTCCTGGCCGTTATCTCTCTTCTCAAAAAGGCAAACACAACCGTTGTCAACAAACACATCGAAACATGCATAAGGGAAGCTATTGATTCAGGAAATGTCGATGAGAAGATAGGTGAACTGGAGACGCTTATGAAATACATCGAAAAGAGCCTCTAATCTACTGAAGGAGGCTCTTTTGGAGTTTTACCGTCATCTATTGAATGCTTCGATAATCCCTTAAGCACCTCTTCCAGCTCATCGTCTTCAACACTCCAGAGATCTTCGATTCTTTGCTTCATCAGGGCGTCTCTCTCTTCGGATGCTTTCATATAGAGCATGAAGAGCTTCTTCCTGCGCGAATCCATCGAACCAATCTCTCTTAGGACATCGATCGTTACTTTCTTGTCCTCATCTATTAGGTCTCCGATCGTAAGAACTACGTCTTCGAGTTTCCACTGAACATCGTCGGACAGCACAGCGAGCGTTTTCCTGATCTTTTTAAGCTTTTCAGTTCTCTTTTGCATCGGCTCTTCCCCCATTTTTCTCTCGTTTTTCTTCTTCGGGATGCCTGATGACCAGGCTCAGCAGAGCGCCCGCTACGCTTAGCACGGCCGAGACTATGTAGCTTATCTCATACCCACCGGTGATATCACGGGCGATTCCTCCGAGCAATGGCCCGATAACTCCGCCAACACCCCACGCCGTTATCATTACACCGTAATTCACTCCAAGATTCTTAACACCGTAAAAGTCAGCCGTCACAACCGGAAAGATTGCAAGCATTCCACCAAATGTGAACCCAACAACGCTCTTGCCTATTAATAAAGCAAGAGGATTTGTTAACGAGCTGAACAGGAAGTAAACAAGTGCCTGTATGGCAAACATAGCGAAAAGTGTGGCCGTTCTCCCAATAAAGTCGGAGATGCTTCCCCAGGTAACCCGGCCAATGAAATTGAAGATTGCATATACAACCACGAGAAGAAAGCCGTTACTAATCGATGCCTGCTCAAGACCGATCTTAGACATCTGGCCAATAATGAGTAATCCCGCAAATGTTCCAAAGAAGAACATGGTCCACAGTATGTAGAACTGTGGTGTTCTAACCATCTCCTTAAGGGTGTAATCCTTTGAGGTCAGTCTATGGACCTTTCTCGGCTTCTTTTTCAGTCTTACCTTTTCGACTCCCTCTTGGGGATTACTTATGAAGAACGAGAGAGTGAAGACTATTAGAAAGAATAGAAGACCCAGTATCATAAGGGACGTGGGCAGACCAAACAGACCAATGAGGCCTGACGTCAACGGTGCAATATACACCGGTGCCAGGCCGAAGCCACTGACAACGATTCCAGATATTAGCCCTCTATGGTCGGAGTGAAACCACTTCACTGCGGCCGGCGTTGGCGATGAATAACCAAAACCCATTGCAAGACCGAAGACAAGACCGAAGAAAAACGTCAGACCGGCAACCGAAAGGTTCAGGCCGGAAAAGAAGAAACCCAGGCCGGCAAGGATCGATGAAACAAAGAGAACGGGTCTCGGGCCAAACTTGTCCTGAAGCTTTCCCCCGGGAATCATAGTGAGAGCGAAAACCGCAGAAGCCAGCATATAAGGGATTTGAGTCTGAGTTGCAGTCCATTTGAAGTCGTCTATCAGGGCCGCAGAAATAATTCCCCATGAATAGAGGACGCCGAGCGTAAGGTTGACTCCAAGACCACTGAAGACTACGAGCCAGGCCTTCTTTGTATTATCCACAGATTTGTCCTCCTGAAAATGACGTTAATTGCCGGGCAGATCTGTTCAGTCGGTTCGTAGTACTATGCTAGTATTTTACAACAACTCCACATCATTCCAAAACTGTGCGATACGATCAACCAATTCTTAGATGAAAAACCGGTGATTACTTTTCCCTTGTCCTGAATAGGCTCGCGTAAGAACCGGAAAACGCTTGCTGGAAGTGAACAAGCTGCCACTTCTTCTCAACCTTTAGTAGAAAGGCCGAACCAAAAGTCTCAACTCTCCTTAAGGCGGCTTTTCTAGCAAACTTGACGCCTCTTTTCCATGAAAAATAACAGAATGAAGGTCTTTCAACAGAGGATTCCCAGGATATCGGTTCGAAAAGAACCCCGAATGATTCGAACTCTCTTTTCAGAAGCTGGAGAAACTCATCTATGCCATTACTGGATAGTCCCTCGGGATTGATGTAGGTAATATTATCGGTGCAAAGTGACTTCAACGATTCAAAATCCTGATTCCTGTAGCTCTCGAAAAAGGCCTTTAGAACCTCTCTGGCCGACATCTCGCTTGGCTCCACTGAATAACACCTCACTCTCAGTCACTATTAAGATTCTATCATTGAACTGCCCCGTCAAATGTGTACAAGATCGTATCGTTAGTCGTTCAAACTGGAATGTAATCTCGCTGAGATGGGAGGTTTTCTTAATGAAAACGATTGTTATGATCTTTTTCTTTCTCGTTTTCTTTGTGGCAGTCCCCGGGCTAACACTGAGAGCTGGAAAAGAAGCCCAGCGATAATCGGTTTCTCTCTGGAACTGGACTCCAATATTTACTGCGGAGTGGGAGCGATACCTACATTTACGATATTTGGTTCAGGCGGTCCCTGGTCTTTCTAGCTTACAGGAAGTTACAGATCGTAATTTGAGCTTATTCGGAGAGAAGATGATAATATCAGCTGTTGGAAGAGGTTGTGCCGGAGCGATATTTTCCGACGCTTTCGATTTGGCTGCCATAGCGGGAATGCTTCTTGAGATCAAATGGAGTTTAAATACTAGCTTCAAAGCAGGATTTCAGCTGTGGATGAGTCTTGGACTGTATCAGCGAATTACGAACCCGGAAACGAGCTTCGTTCCAATGGGTCAGATCGGCGTAGCCCTTGATTTCTGAAGGTCATCATTTTTTGAACCTGAGTGTTTTCAGCTTACCGATCTCTCTAAAACCCAGCCGATTATAGATCCTTCCCGCCTCTGGATTGTCGTATAGCAAACATGGTGTCCTTCCCTCGGCGAGTAGATCTTCACACAGCTTGGATACAACTGCCGAAGCAAGACCTCGCCCTCTGAAATCCTTGCCGGTTGCGACTCCAACAATCATTGCCATATCGGAACTCTCGGAGGTACTGGCCGCCGTGGCCAGTATTTCGCCCTGATCTTCAATTATGTATCTTCTTGTGCTCCCGTCTTTCAGTGTGGCCATGAAGGATTCTTCATCCGTTGCGTGGAACTCTTCTATTGAGAAAAGAAAGGCCAAAAGCTTCTCTGCATCCTCAGTAGTAGCCCTTCTTACCTCAAACCCGGCCGCATTAAGATTGGGTTCCCTCAAAACTGCGAAGCGGAGAGTTTCTTCCTCTTCACGTATCTCCTGCAAATACGGAGATATCCTATCTATACCCGAGATGGTTCCGCTAAGCATCATAGCCTGTTCATACCTCCTCACAACGCCTGCCGCTTCTCTGAAATTCATCCCCGCCCCGTCGGAAAGAATGAGAAATTTGTAGTATCGAAGCAGAATGCCTCTAGGACTGTCAAAGTCTCCATCTAGGTAAATCTCCATGTTGTCCGAATCAGGACTTGTATTCTCTATATCGCCGATAATGAACATGTTGAACTCCCTGTTTTTGTAAAGAAAGGGAAGAAGATTCCTCCACTCACTGCCGTCGATTTTTCTCATCGGATCACCGCCATTAGTTTGGACTGTAAAGACTATACCATCAAGAACCTATTCACAAATCGCCTCCTCTAATACGTTCGTGACTTATATCACGTACTTGACCTTACTTTTGCTATAGACTTTCATTGAAAGGAGAGATTTATATGACAAATAGAAAGGCCGCGGCTCTGAGAGTAATTGTAGAGGTTGGCTTCCTGTTCCTATTCTTTTTTCTTCTGAGGAGCAGGGATCTCCAGAAGTGGTTCTTAATTTTCGGGATCGGTCTGGTCGGAGCTCTATTTCTGGGAAGGTTTTACTGCGGGTGGATCTGCCCAATGGAAACACTTTTCAGACCCATAAATTGGCTCTATTCAAAGCTTAGAGTGAAGAGGTTAAAGACACCAGCAATCTTCAAGAACAATGTATTCAGATGGTCTGTACTTGTTCTCTTCCTTTTGCTTATGGTAGCGGTAAGAATCTTTAAGATCAAGGTCAACCTTCTTCTATACATAACTGCCTTCTCTGTTCTGATAACTCTGGTATTCGAAGAGGAGTTTTGGCACAGGTATATGTGTCCCTTTGGAACCTTGCTGTCTCTCTTTTCAAGAAAACCGTTGTTTGGAATGAAGGTGGAGAAACCACCGTGTGTTTCCTGCGGGATCTGTCAGAATGTTTGCCCTGTAAGTGCAATCGAATCCGAAGAAGATGGAATGAAGATTGACACTTCGGAATGTCTTGTATGTCTTAAATGCAAAGAGAGCTGCCCGAAAATTTCGATAAAGTATTCCGTATTGAAATGATCAGTAGCTTGCCTTGAAAAGGGCAGACTGAAGAGTTATCCCATTTAATCTGGGACGGCTTTCCATTGTTTGAATATTGGATTGCTACCAAGGTTTTTAATGCTAGAATCATTCTATTACTAAAGTAGAGAGAGGAATTATAGTGTCGACTGAAGAAGGCAGCGACAACCTGGCAAGATCAGTTTTCGCTCTTCAGGAGCGGATGAAGGAATTGGATTGCGTTTACAGAATATTCAATGAGCTTCATAAGTCTTCGACTGCCGATGAAGCAGTTGTATCTGTATTGGAACAGCTTCCTCGGGGATTTAGATTTCCCGAACTGACGGCGATAAGAATAGAGATCGATGGAAATGAGCATAGATCAGTCGATCAATGGTCTGATGAAAGAATGATTTCAGCGGAAATCGTTGTGAACGGAAAGAAAATAGGAACAATAAGTGTCTCCTTAACAGAAGAGCTCGACATAAAGGGAAGTCCTTTTCTTAAGGAAGAAAAGAAACTTCTTTTGGGAGTAGCTGCTGCGCTTTCAAATACCCTTGAGAGAGTAATCATTCAGCGGGAACTGAAGGAAAGTCTCGCAAGACTAACTTTCGCAGTAGATGCTTCTGGCGAAGGCATATGGGACTGGGATATTGAGACCGGCAAGGTTATTTTCTCCAAGCGATGGAAGGAGATACTTGGTTTCTCTGACGAAGAGATCTCTGACCATGTCAGCGAATGGGAGAAGAGAATTCATCCCGAAGATGTTGAAGAAGTGAAGTCTGTTCTCAACAGATGTTTCAAGGGCGATATACCCTTCTATGAAAAGGAGTACAGGCTAATAGGGAAGAACGGTTCTCTTGTCTGGGTTCGTGATAGAGCACGAATTGTCTCAAGAGACAGTGAAGGAAAACCCTTGAGGATGGTCGGAATGTACACCGATCTTACCCAGCGCAGGATGGACGAAATTAAACTTCAGAAACTCAACAAATTGCTAACCCTAATGTTCAGAGCAAACGAATTTCTCGTCCATGCAAAGGATGAACATTCTTTACTGAAGGGACTTTGTGACATCGTGGTCGAAAACGGAGGGTTCCCTCTTGTCTGGATAGCCTTCAAGAAGTCCGGGGGGAAAATGTTGACACCTGTTGCGGTAAGCGGAGTGGCAAAGGGTTATCCCTACGAAGTTGCAGTCGCCTGGGATAACAGCGAACTGAGCAGAAGCGCAATAGGAAAAGCCATAAAGACCGGCAGGACATTCATTTCAAGGGATATCGACAGTTCACCCGACTATCTTCCTTGGAAGAAAACGATTCTGAAGTACGGGTTGAAATCATCGATTGCCGTGCCTCTTGTTATTGGAAAAGAGATCATAGGCGGCTTTGTCATTTATTCCACAGAGGAAGATGCATTTGATAATGAGGAGGTTCTCCTTCTCGAAGAGCTCGGCGAAGATATCTCCTATGGAATACTGTCACTGAGACTAGAGGCTCAGCTAGAGCATCAGAGCGGTGTTCTATCATCTATTAGAAGAGTAAACCAGCTGATAGTATCGGCAACCGATGTTGAAGAGTTGATCAAAAGGGCGACGGAGCTTATGACGGGTTCCCGCGGTTTCGAAAGATGTCTTCTTGTTCTCGTTGAGAATGAAAATGTGAAGAACTGGGCCGCTTCTGGCTTCAGCAGAACGCAGCTGCTCGAAGTCGACTCGATTTTCGAGTCGGGAGAAATTCCTCCTCTTTTGAGAAGGGCAATGGAAGAAGAAGGAGTGATCTCCTTAACTGGAAGAGAGTACAACAAACAATGCGTAATAATCAGCGATTCAGATGATCTTGCAGTCTTCGCGAAAGGGCTCAGAATCGGTGGCAATATCCTGGGTGCTATGGCCGTAGTTATGAAACAGAGCTTCTCTTTTTCGAAGGATGAAAGAGATCTCTTTTCCGAAATCGTGGATGATATTTCTTTTGCGATTCATAAGATAAGAATTGAGAAGAACGAGAGAGTTCTTCAGAAGAGGTTTTCTCTTTTCATGGATAAACTGCCCGGAGCCGTGTTCATTTCTGACAGTGACCTGAAGACTTCATACTTCAATGACTTCGCAGCCAGAGTCTTTGGTTTCAAAGAAGACTGGAAAGGAAAGAATCCCGAAGCCAACTATCCCGGAGAACTCGACAAGCTGATTCTTCAAGATGATAGAAGGACTCAAAACGGGGAGAACATCGTGAGGGAAGAGAGGGTACTCGGTACCGACGGCAAGGAAAGGATCCTCTATGTTCAGAAGTTTCCAATTGTTTCAGAAGGAGATAAACCGATGGTCGGTGCAATCGCCATGGATATTACCGAATGGAAGCTCGCAGAGATGGCCCTCACCAGATTGGGAAGAGTCATAGATCTTTCAGTGAATGAGCTATATATATTCGATTCAGAGACTCTGAGATTTCTTCAAGCGAACAAGGGTGCTCTAGAGAATTCAGGGTACTCTCTTGAAGAGTTGCGAAAGATGACTCCACTGGATCTGAAGTTGGAGATGGACAGAAGGGTCTTCGAAGACATTATCTCCAGACTCAAAAAAGAGCCTGGAAGTTACGAGGTCTTCGAAACCGTTCATATAAGAAAGAATGGAACCGGGTATCCCATCGAAGTAAGACTACAGCTTCACGACAATGAATACGAACGTGTCTTTGTTGCCATTGTTTTGGATATCTCCGAGAGAAAGATCGCCGAGGAATCGGTGAAAAAGAGTCTTGAGTCACTTATAAATACTTTGTCTTCGCTTGTCGAAGCGAGGGATCCCTACACTTCCGGCCATCAGAAACGTGTAAGCGAGCTTTCGACAGCAATAGCGAGAAAGCTGTTTTCTGAAGATGAGATGCATGAAGATATCGTTGAATCGATAAGAGTAGCTGCTTTGCTTCATGACATAGGGAAGAGTGCAGTGCCCACCGAAATACTGACGAAGCCGGTAAGACTGAACAATCTCGAATACGATTTAGTCAGAGAGCATTCAAAGAAGGGGTACGACATACTGAAAGAGGTTTACTTCCCATGGCCGATAGCTGACATCGTTGCTCAACACCATGAGAGACTTGATGGATCCGGATATCCAAGAGGATTAACGGGCGATGAAATCAGAATAGAGGCCCGTATTATTGCCGTTGCCGATGTAGTTGAGGCAATGTCTTCTCACAGACCTTATAGAGCATCTCTTGGAATAGAGGCGGCACTGGATGAAATACGGCAGAACTCCGGAAGGTTCTACGATCGCAGAGTCGTCGAGGCCTGCCTTGAACTTTTCGAAGAGGGGTTTCAATTCACCGAGTAATCCAGGCCGCTTTTCCAGTGATAAGGAAGTTCCAAGCGACTTTCAGTTAAGCCTTCTTTCCAGGTGATTCAGGTAAAACTTCACTCCCGAAGAGAGATTACGAAGTACCTTGCAGCTTACTTCATCCAGTCGACGGGTATCCTGGGAACTGACGAGTTTGTCATAATACTCCTTTGACAACTCTGGTGATGGATTCTCGAATGAATTGCCGCCGATAAGTCTTTTCACAGACAGTTCTACCTCGGGCAGAAGATCGAAGGCTCTCCTTCTAATTGTCTTCGCCATTTTTTCGAGCCTATCGAAGACGCCGGCCTCAGTCCCCTCTATCTCCTCCAAAAAAGGTTCGTAACCTCTCCACAATCGGTAGCCCAGGTATCTGTCGTGAAATTTGTGATAAAAGCCGATTTTCTTGAACTGCTTCCTGTACAGAAAGGGTATCTTGAATATTTCGATGGGAGTGCCCGGAGAGGCGTGATACGGTGTTCCGCAGTCCTCAAGATAGTGGAGAGCCCTGGCTGCAAATCTTAGAGCCCAATACCTATCTCCCTTTTCATTGGCCAGCATGCTCATACGGTCGAAGTGTAGAAATCTGTCTGTCACTTCGCCGAATCGGAGAATAATATGAAACTCCTCATGACGCCACGTTCCACTTCCTCCCATGAATTTCTGTAAAGGTGAAAGACTTAAGCCTTCATCCATGCCAAAGTCTGGTTCATATGAATAAACTGTCAGAATCTGCCATGCGGGAGCTCTGCCGCTTCTGGGGGCCTTATTGTCGAAAAAGGGTAAATACAGCTCTTCATCTGAGCGAGAGAGGTACGGCCTTCCAAGGTAATCTTCAAAACCATCCTTAGAGCTATTGTACGGACCCTGATCATAAGCCCGATAGCAGTACGGTTTAATCTCGACTTTCTCAGATAGAAAGGCTTTTTTCATATCCATGCATTTGTTAGTCAAGACATCGTGGCCATCCATCTCAGTTGTTTATAACCCAAGCGCTCTCCTTCGAGAAATACAGATCCGTTTCCTTTCCTACGACTGGAAACTTCCTCTCAATCGGGTTGAAAGTCACTGCGTTTAGTATCTTTCCATCGGGAAGCTCAATTTCGTACTCGACGTTCGATCCCAGAAACACGTATTTCAACACCTTTCCACTTAGAACATTGATCTTGTCTTCTTCTCTGTCAGATAAAGACTCCGGTCTTAAGACTATCCTTACACCGTCTCCAGGGGAGAGCTCTCCACCTTTTCTGCCCACAAACTTCTTTCCCAGTGAACTGGATGAAACAGTTACCGAGTCTCCATTGATAGATTCTACCTCGCCGTCAATGAAGTTAACTCTTCCTATGAAATCCGCTACGAAGCTGTTCTGAGGTCTCGCATAAATGTCGAACGGGCTCCCTATCTGCATAACCTTCCCATCGTTCATTACAACAATTATGTCGGAAATACTCATCGCCTCGACCTGGTCGTGAGTAACATATACACTGGTAATATTTACCTCCTGCTGAATTCGCCGGATCTCAAGCCTCATAGACTCTCTCAGTTTCGCATCCAGATTCGAAAGCGGCTCATCGAAGAGCAGAACACTTGGTTCCATAACAAGACTTCTTGCTAGTGCCACCCTTTGTTGCTGACCTCCCGACAACTGATCCGGTCTTCTCTTTTCAAGTCCCTTGAGTCCTACGAGATCTGTCATTTCCCTTATCTTCTTCTTCATGGTGCTTCTGTCCAGTCTCTTGAGCTTCAAACCAAAAGAGATATTTTCTTCCACTGTTAAATGGGGGAAGAGAGCGTAACTCTGGAAGACCATCGAAATGTTTCTCCGGTTGGGAGGTAGGTTTGTGACGTCCTTTCCATCCAGCAAGACGCGCCCGTTTGTAGGAACTTCAAAACCCGCGATGATCCTCAATGTGGTAGTCTTTCCACAACCCGAAGGCCCCAGAAGCGTTACCAGTTGCCCTCTTCGGATCTCCTGATCGAAATCGTCTACGGCAACCGTTTCCGTTCCGTAGCTCGTGAAGACCTTTCTCACATTTTTTAATATTAGACTCATCAAATCACCCCTGTCCTGCCGTTCCACCACTGGATAGACTAATTTTGTTCTTAAGGAAGATCTTCAGAATCAGAATGAAGCCCATAATCATACCAATCAATAGCACTGAAAAGGCACATGCTTCCGATAGACGTCCGGAATCGCTCTGACTCAGTATTTGAACTGTTATCAGGTTCCATCTGGCCGAAACAAGAAATATCGCCGCGCTGATTGCAGTCATAGCTCTCACAAAGGCAAAGACTAAAGCAGAGAAAAAGGCCGGCATAATCAAGGGAAGCGTGACTTTCGTGAAAACCTGCCTGTTATCTGCGCCAAGCGTGTATGCCGCCTCTTCAATCGCTGGATCTACCTGGTTTAGCAAAGCAACACCCGACTGTATTCCAACCGGTATATACCTGAAAACGAAGTTGAGAACAAGTATCGCCAGAGTTCCCGTGAGCAGCAACGGGGGTTTGTTGAATGAAAGAATATATCCTATTCCAATAACCGTTCCAGGAACTGCAAAACTCAGCATCGAGGTGAACTCCATCACCCTTCTTCCAGGAAAGACCTTCCTGACAAGGAGAAAAGCAATTATCATACCAAGGACGGCAGATATCGGCGTAGAAGTGAAAGCAATAACGAGAGTGTCCTTTATTGCCTCGAGTCCGACGTCGAAGACATACTTGAAGTTCTCCAGAGTAAGAGTATTGTTCATTCCCCACGCCTTCACAAAGGCTCCCCAGAAAATTGTGGCATAGATTGTGAGTGTGAAGACAGCGATAAGCATACACAGTGAAAAGAGAATCCATTTTACCGGTTTACTTACACTCTTAAGGACAGAAGTCGTCGGTTTACCGGTCACCGTGACATACTTCTTCTTTCCAACCCAGTATTTCTGTATAATAAATGCGGCTATTGAAGGAAACAGGAGCCATACTGCAAGCGCTGCTCCCCCTTTAGTATCAAACATCCCCGTTATTTGAAGATAAGCCTGGACGGAAAGCACAGGAAATTTGCTGCCAGCCAGAATAAGTGGATTTCCAAAGTCGGCGAGCGACTCTATGAAAAGAACAAGCATTGTGCTTGCAATACCCGGAACCGACATCGGAAGAATTACTTTCCTGAAGGCCTGCCACCGATTTGCACCGAGATTGAAGGCAGCATCCTCAAGCGTCGGACTGATAGTTCCTATAACACCATCCAGTGTGATGAACGCAACCGGAAAAAAGCAAACCACCTGGGCCATCATGAGACCCCATAAACCGTACACAGGAAAATTTCTTATCCCGAATATCCCGGCGGTAATGATCCCGTTGAACCCGAATAGCATTATGATCGAAAGTGCGCCAATAAACGGCGGGAAGACTATCGGCAGAACGGCAACGGTTCTGAAAAAGCCCTTCAGCGGAATATCCGTTCTGTTAAGCGTGTACGCAAATAGATACCCTACAAGCATTCCGAATATTGCCGTAAGGCCGGCCACCAGAAGACTGTTGAAAAAGCCCTGCCTCATGTATCGATTCGAAAAGGCATGACTGTACGCGCTCAGGTCAAACCCGCCTTCCTTGTCGGTCATACTAACCGCAAAAACCCTGAATAGGGGATAGACAATGAATATGGCCAAGGCGGCGAAAATCAGAACTATTATCAAAAGCAGAACTGGATCCTTAAGAAGATTAAGAAACCTATTTTTTGCTTCTTCTCCCCTTATAGCCACAGGACGACCTCCTATTAAAGAGGGGGATTTCTCCCCCTCAAAGCAAATCTAAGTGATCGTTAGTATGGAAGTACTTCGTTAATCCATCTCTCGATAAGTCTGGTCTTGTTTTCTGCGGCCCAAGCAGGATCGATGGAAAGAAGATTGATCGTTGAAAGCGGCTGTAGGCTGCCGAAATCGACATCGGGTCTTATGGGGTAGAAGTATGTCTTCTGGTCAACTATCTGCTGCTGACCGGCCTTGGAAACGACCCAATCGATAAGCTTCTGAGCATCCGCAAGGTTCTTGGCTCCCTTCAGAATCGAGACTGAAGCCACTTCGTAGGGCACTCCTTCCTTGGGGAACACAACGGATACAGGGTATCCCTGTTCCATGAACTGGAAGAAAGCCGGGGTGAACTGAATTCCAAGCGCAACCTGACCAGGGCCGACGGCCTTGGAGGGTCCAGTTCCGCTCTGTGTATAGGTCTGGATATTTGGAGCTAGATTCTTCAGGTACTGGAAGGCCCCATCTTCACCGTAAATCTTTACTAAACCAGTGATCAAGCTGTAGGCAGTTCCAGAAGACTGGGGATTTGGATACTGAATCATTCTTCTGTATTCGGAAGCGAGGAGATCTTCCCAGGATTCCGGCAAAGAGGCCTTTATCTGCTCCAGGACGGAGGTATTAACTCCAACACCGAGAGGATTCATATAAATCGGATGGTAATAACCCTCAACGTCATAGAACTCGGGTGAGACACCGTATACACTTAACGTCTTGTAGGTCTGTGTCAACCCACGTTCTTTTGCGATAATATGGTTTTCCAGTGGTGCGCCAAACCACACATCGGCCTGCGGATTGCTGGATTCGGCTTCAATCCTTGCCAGGGCAGGTCCCGAAGAAAGGAAGACAAAGTCAACTTCGATCCCCGTGTCCTCAACAAATGCATTCAATATCTTCCTCGCATTTGCCTCATCGACGCTGGAATAGACCACGAGATTTGCAAAGGCTGATGCAAAGAACACCAAAAAGATCACAGAGATAAGAACTCGCTTCATACAAACACCTCCTAATTAATGTAACTATATTCTATCATCTGCGCTGTTACGTGGAATAACTCCCTCTTGAGTAGATTTAATTATGATGCATTACGGCTCCAAACTACTCCAATGGATCTTCAACATATCATATCAATCAGACTGAATCTCTCAAAGTGGAGGATCAAGATCCAAGCTTCCATAGTTCAGTTATCAACTTTGTTTCTAGCGAGAAGAAGTATATGCTGTTATGAAAACATAGTTTCAATATGCTATCATTATGAAAAGATAGTTTCATGAGTCAGATAATTAACTAATTTCTTGCCGAAAGGTTGATGGGAATGGTATCCGAAGAGATAACGAAAATCAAAGATGACTTATCGCCTGCATACAAAAGGATAGCAACCTTCATTCTCAAAGAATACTCTCAGGTAGGGTTCATGTCTATTGAAGAACTGAGCTCAATGGCCGGTGCGAGCAAGGCTTCTGTAGTCCGATTCTCGAGACGTCTCGGTTTCTCGGGATTCAATGAACTGAAGAAGACTATCCAGCATGAACTCAGGAAAAGACTTTTACCATATGAGAAGATCGCGACGACAGAACTTGACAGGGCCCCGGTGGAAAACCAGCTAAAATTGCTCAGACAGAATGAGATCAACAACCTTAAGAATACTTTATCCGGGATCGGAGAAGAGGAACTTCACAAATGGATCGACACTATTAGAGCAGCCAGTAACATCTATTTTGGGGGCTTCGGCGCAACAAAACACGTGGTCTCGCTGATGCGGTACACAATCTCCGTTCTTCAGCGGAAGCCAACCTGGCTGCTTTCTGGATCGGTCTCCGACTTTTCCTTCAAAATAAAGCTCATGGAAAGAAATGACGCTTTGATAGTGATGACCTTTCCTCCATATTCAAAAGAAGTGGAATACATGGTCGACTTTGCACTGGAGAGAAATGTGAGGACTCTTCTCGTTACAGATTCCGTTGACTGTCCGGTCTACTCGAAAGCCTATTCGTCGATTCTGTGTGAGAACAATTCACTTCTCTTTGGAAACTCCTTCGTTGGTCCCATAGCGGTCGCGGAAATGATAGGTAACTTCATCATCCTAAGCGAAAAGAAGACCGGTATGGAGGAGATGAAAAGGCTGTTTGAGGTAGAGGAGAGAGGATACAAAGCAATAAAGATTGACGGCAAGAACAAGTAGATTCATCGTTTGCTCGTGAATGCATCTAATTACTGAAAAGAAGATTAAGGGAATCGAAGAGGGGAATTGATTTAGCCCGCTGTGGCATCTGAGTTCTTTTTTAGAGAGGAGTGTTCTAGTTTTAATCAAGGAAGATTCTTTTGCTTGAAACGAGGTGTTTGTATGAAGGCCATCATTGTGCACGGCGGTACCGGAAGTTTCAAGAGCGTAACTGACGCCGATGAACACAGAAGGGGAATCGAAGAGGCAGTCAGGCAAGGATTTCTAACTCTCGAGAAGATAAACAGCGCAGAAGAAGCCGTTGTTACCGCCGTGTCCGTGATGGAAGAGGACCCGACCTTCAACTGTGGCAGGGGATCGGTGCTTACTTATCGCGGCGATATCGAAATGGATGCTGCGATAATGGACAATAATTTAAATGCGGGAGCTGTTTCCGGTTTGAAGAGGATTCTCCATCCCATAACGGTTGCACGGGCCGTCATGGAACAAACTGATCATGTTTTACTTGCCGGGGCTGAACTGGAGGAATTCGTTACGGTTCTAGGGTTTCCGAGGGAGGATAACCTGATCGTTCCGAAAAGGCACCTACAGTGGAAAGAAGAACTTGAGAAAATTGCCAGAGGCGAGAAGACCAGATTTGGAAAGAGCGTCAAGCTGGCGAAAAAGGCCGAGGAGTATCATTCTACCTGTGGTGCAGTCGCGATAGATGACCACGGAAGAATGGCAGCCGGAACCTCCACGGGCGGAATGATGATGAAAAGCTTCGGCAGGGTGGGAGACAGCCCCATTATAGGCGCGGGAACCTACTCGGATTCATTCGGCGCAGTCTCCGCAACGGGTCATGGAGAAAAGATTATGAAGCTCACTCTGAGCAGGCTGGTTGCCTTCTTCATGGAACAGTACCCCGCTCAAAAGTCCGTCGACATCGCTCTCGAGAGAGCCAGATACTTCGACTGTGAGTGCGGTTTAATTGCGCTCGACAGATACGGCAATATCGGAATAGGGCACACTTCAAAGGATATGTCATGGGCGTTCATAAAAGATGGTCATGCACCGGTGATATTCTAATAATCACTGGCTGCCTTTCTCGTAGAGAAAGCTCCCTGCTTTGAGACTTCAGTTTTTTGAAAATTGCTACGGAAAGAAAAGCTGCAACAAATAGCGCAAAGTAACTGGCAACTGTCCGAGAAAAATGATCCTCATTGAGCTCGAAGATCTTTTGCAAAAAGATAATCGCAGGTATAAGGAAGAAATCTTGTTTCGACATCGGCAGCAATCTCGCTGCGATTCCCTTTCCAAAAACCTGAAGCAGGTCCGTAGAAGTTATCACGAAGCCGAATGTGGAAAAGAAGATGTTTACCACCCTAAAGGCTCTGGAGCCCGCATCGATGATTTCTGGGTCGTTACAGGAGATGCTTATAATCGAACTCGGTATAGTCAACCCGATAATGGCAAAAACCACTGCAAAGACCGTAATCACTATCAACAAAAATCTCAGAGTTTCCAAAAACCCTAGAAGACTTCTTCGCGCCGTAATTATAGCCAGCAACCGGTTGAAATGCAAGATCGTATCCGAATAGAACCATCATCCCCAACATGAGAACCCTCATTGTTGTTCCGACGGCCGAAACGACATGATCCTCGTAGTTTCCGGCAGCGTGATTCAGAAGTGCGGTGCGAAACTTGACAGAGATTGCCTCAGGAGTGTCGAAAGACGGATTTTGAAGATTTCAGAGTATATCTGAAGAGAGAGAGCCTGTACAGTCTTATAGATAGATTCGTGCTACTCTTCTTTCTTATGTAGTACTCGGAAAGATCATCGTCGAAACAAACTGAGAGATGACTGACGCAACGGCCGCTCCCACGATACTCATTCCACATCCGAAGATGAAAACAGGAAAGAGCGCAACATTGAGAAGGACTCCAGAGACCATGGCAACCATGAATTTCTGGGCGTTGCCCTCCGCTCTTACGAGATTATTCATGGTCATGTTCATCATGGTAAATATCGACCCCATAATGATCATCTTTGTGTATTCTCTCGCGTACTCCATAATAGTCTCGGTAGGCCCGAAAGCGGTAAGAAGAGGGTCCAGGAATATCAGTCCAGGTACGGTGAAGGCAGTTCCCGTTGCAAAACTTGTGAAGAGAGCCGTGGATGCCGCCTAATCGGCTTGCTTCTTATCTCCGGCGTTCAGTTGACGCGAAACATTTGAAGCGGCTCCTACACCGTATGTCAGGCCAACGGCACCTGTAAGATTGAATATTGGAAAGGCAAATGAAACTGAGCCTACGGAGCTTGTTCCTATCCGCCCAATGAAGAAAGTATCGACAGAATTGTAGAAAGAATTTCTCAACATTGCAATTATTGAAGGAATCGAAAGATCTATGAAAAGCTAAGGGATCTTCATCTTCCCCATCGACCCTCGCTCTTTCCTCGGAACTTCTTAATCTCAAGAAAAACCGCCATTTCAGAGACTACCTGCTATCATAGTACACTAATCGAATCCAGTTGGCAGGCATGGAAGGAACGGAAAGCCAACGAATCTTGTTTGCGCGGTCTTTCCGAAGTATTCTCATTAACTTAGAAGCAAACGTAACCCTTCAGTTCCTATTTCGGGGTTTATACTCTCGTTGCGAAAGGAAAAAACCTATAAGCAAATCGTTGTTGCATAAAGCGATCGAACCGATAAGAGACCTAATTGGCCCGAGGAGGAGACTACTGAGAAGAAAGAAGGTATTATCAGCTTTCTCTTAGTCTCACTAATACTTTTGGCGGATCGGTCTTTTCTGAAGAACCGATAGACGAGATGTACGAACCTACTGTTGAAGAAACATTCAAAGAGATTCACTGAAAAAAGAAAGCATGGAGGCGAGAGGATTCTACAGAGAAGGAGAGGAAAGCTGAGATCCCCAATTCTACTATTTTGCATCTTCAGCAGCTTTATCTAGGGAAGGAGATGAACCCGTAGAAGAAGCCGACGGCTGCCCTTCAATCGTTTCTTACGTTTGAGGGGCAGCAGTTTAAGATGGAAGAGCAATGATGCCCGAAAATAACATTTTATGCCAATTAATCAAAAAGAAATTTCACTTGACCGTGATAAGGAAAATAAGATCTATGTTGGCTTATGAACCTCTGTCTCTCGTTTCACCTTGCAATCGTGAAGTACATAATCAGTCCCACAACCACCGTGATACCTATAATCAAAGGAATAATCGCAAATCAAAACATCCTCTCACCTCCATCGAATTCATATGGCACTCAGTTTTCTACTCTCTTTCATTTCTAATCCTTCCTCTTCAACTGCTCTTCAAATTGCGGCCAGATCTCTTCAAGTCTTTCAGAAGGAGTCTGTCGGATCAATCTCGATTCAAATCTCAGAGATTCCCTTTCCACTCCGAGCATCTGCCAAAACTCTCTCATGAACTGCACGAAGTCAAACCTCTCGCCAAGAATTTCTCTTGCTTTGTCTTCATAATGCAGAAACTCGAGATACTTTGTGTTGAATGAATGTGTCTCTTCGCCTTCTTCAACATCTATTTCTTCACCAAGGAAAAGAGATTTCAGATACTCCAGATTCCTTCTTATAAGACTCTCAGCGACGATTCCAGAGTGTCCAGAAATTACGGTCTGACACGACATCTTAAGTACAGTCTTCAAACTCTCCGTGAAGGTTACCAGATCGCTCCAGAGAGTTAGTGGTAAAGGATCTTCCACAAGATCTCCTACGAAGATCACCGAATCTCTTCTGTCGATGCATACAGAAGAACAGAGAGTGTGCCCCGGCAAATAACGAAACTCTATTTCGTCATCTTCAAAGACTAACCTATCGCTGAAGGTGACATTGGGAAGTCTCTTCAAAACATCTCCGTCTCGAAATCTTTCCAGATTTTCGAAATCGTACTCCCATCTTTCTTCCATTCTTCTTCTTGCAAGTTCATGAGCGACGATTTCGCACCCGTCGAACGCTCCGTTTCCCCAGACGTGGTCGTAGTCAGAATGTGAGTTGAAGATTACGAGATCCTTTCTGGGGCTTTCTTTAATTCGATCCTTAACAACGTTCATAAACCGACTTCCTAGAAACGTGTCACACAAATAAAAGCGATCTCCGCCTTCTATCAAATAGACGGACGTTTCCCCACCCATCGGTGAATCTCCGTCTTGAAAGGTAAACAACACTCCCCTTCTGCCGACTGTCCGAATCCTCAAGGGTCTCCTCCCTGTTTGACCGCGGCAAAGATTCGGGCTATAGAGGAATCAGCATGGATCTTCAACGGAATCGCGAAGATTTCCAGTTCTTTCGAATTCGACAGGTTTTCAAGACCGGTAAGATTCTCTGCGATGAAGCAGCCTCCACGGAAAAGAATTCTGTGGATATCGTAAGGGTATCGATCCGGAGAAGATGAGTCGAAACCAACCATTCTCGTTTTACGCTTTACCAGAAATTCGGCCAGATCGGAAGTCAGGTATGGGTTCTTCAAGAAATAGTCCTCGCTACCAAACAGGGAATCCCTTCCAGTCCAGAAAAGAACAACCGAGTCTTCGGAGATCGCTTCTTCATACTGCGGCTTAATTGTTATCTCTGTTTCGCCCCTCACATCTAGGAGAACTCCCTTGCCTATAAGTCTATCGATCTCGATCTGATCTACATAGAGATTTGATTGGGTGAGATGCATGGGACCGTCTATATGGGTTCCCGAGTGCATACTTATTTCAAGTCTGTGGTTGTTGTATCCATCTTCGCTCAAGGCTCTCGACCTGTGGAGCCTCGTCTGATCATCACCTGGATAGACCGGCTGATTGTCTTCGATTACTCTTGTAAGATCGACATATCTAGTCAAAGCATCACCTCGCTATTATTATACGAAAATACAGCAACTACAGAATAGCACAGCACAGGCTTTACAGAGCGAAACAAATCAAAGGTAGTTTTCTAATAATGAAGGAAAGATCTTTATTTGAAATCAATAGATTATATGATATGATTGATACATTCGAAAGAAAAAGGAGGAGATTTGTATGAGAAGAATTCTTGCTTATCTATTAGTACTCCTCTTCGTTGTGTCGTCTGCATCGTCTCTAATCGGTTCTTCATTGGACGTAGCGAAGGAGATAGCGGAATCGGCAAACGAGCGGATCGAATCGCTAATTGAGACCGCCATAGAGAAAGCAGAGTGCTTTACAGAGCGTTTTGAAGAAACCGGTCTTTCTCTGGAGGCCTATGAGAATCTGATCGACGATCTGGGGAACGATCTCGTGAACACGGCTCTACGCATTTCACAAAGTGCCATTGAGAAAATCGAAGAGATCGGTTACAATGCTATTTGTTACTATGTGCCGGTAAAACTCGGTTACAAGATCTTCATGGTCGATCCCATTCTGATAATCGACGACTAGAAGGGCCAAATAAACTAATCGTGCCAGAAATGCCGTAGTCATCTACGGCATTTCTGATTAGCTAAAACCTTCAGAGTATATGTGATACACTGTATTTGAGCATTAACGTATTCTATAGGCTTTATTTTTGGGGGAAGAGATGGAAGGTTTCAAAGTTTGCAAGTCAAGCGAAACCATCGAAACGGTTGCCCAGAAGAATTCTTCGCTCTCTCTGCTGGCTCACGGCGATGGCGTAGAGATTTCGATGTATGAATTGCGCTCCGGAGTTGTAACGTTCCTGGATACATTTTCGGGCGGGGACCTGCTCGAATTCTACTACATCATAGAGGGAACCATTTCGTGCAATTACTCCGAAAAAGAAGTCAATTTAGGACCCGGAGATTACTTTTATGCCCACAATCTCAAGTCTCCTGTCGAACTAAAGCCCCAGACGGACGTTAGGTTGCTTCATGTATCTTCAAGACCGCTGTTCAAATACATAAGCAATAATATGGCGGTAATGAAGGATATTCTTTCCAAAGTGGAGATTAAAGACTCATACACTCATGGCCACGGAAAGAGAGTGAGAGATGTTTCTCTGGCAATTGCAAGAAAACTTGGCGTTCCTTCAGAGAAACAGGAAGTTATTGCGATGGGAGCTTTGTTCCATGACATCGGAAAGATTGAAATAGACGATTCGATATTGAAGAAACCCTCTCGATTGAGTAAGGAGGAGTTCGAGATAATCAAGCTTCATCCAGTTACTGGTTGCGAGATGGTTAAGGGGAACTTCCTTGAAGAGACCCAGGACATAATAAGGCATCATCACGAGCGACTTGACGGGTCGGGCTATCCCGATGGGCTGAAGGGGAGCGAATTATCTCTGGAGGCTAGAATCGTCGCCGTTGCAGATTCATTTGACGCCATGACTTCAAAGAGACCGTATAGAGAGGCGATGAGCTGCAATGAAGCCCTTCAAGAGCTCAAGTCCAAAGCCGGCTTGCTGTACGATTCCAAAGCCGTCAAGGCTCTTGAGGAATGTATAGACGAGGGCCTAATATAGCTGCAACCGAGCATGAAAATCCTTTCTTTCCCGACTTCTTTCCGCAGAGTAATCGACTAAATAAACATCAATTCACATACTGGCTGGAAACGAGATGTTTCATCGTTTTGAAAACGCTGAGTTCTCAAATCCCGTTGCTGATATAATCTCTTTAGAGGTGATCTAGATGGGAGAGTTTTCAATCGTTGCTACAATAAATGAACGTAGACTTCTCAAGTCGATTGAAATGTCGGGAGCATCGGCCATACGTTTCAATTCCTCTCACGTTTCTCTTGAAGAGCTTCAAAAATTCATCTCTTACTACGAGGATAACTGTGCTCTTCCTCTGTATATCGATCTACAGGGTGCCAAGCTTCGGCTGTCCAGAAGTCAGCCGATAATGGAAGTGAAGGCTGGTGAACAGGTTGTTCTTGGCTGCCGGTCCTCTCAACTAAGAAGCATAGCGGTTGATCCCAGAACCCTTTCATACCTCTCTCCCGGAATGAGGGTCTCAATAGAAGACGGCAGGATTGAACTGCAGGTACTCAAACTCGAGGCAGATTTTGCAAGAGCTATGGTTCTGAGAGGCGGCGTTATTCGACCGGCCAAAGGTATGAATATCTCTCCCCATCCGATAAACCAGATAGAACTCTCCTCGAGAGATTCTGACATCGTGCTTGCCACAAGGAAGTACGGCTTCGTTAGATATGCGCTCTCCTTTGTTTCCAGTCCAAGCGAGGTAATCGAACTGAAGGAACTCTCCGGAAGAGAAGTAGCTTCCAAGATCGAAAGAGAGCTGCCGTTTTCCAGAATAGAGGAGATCTCGGCTTCAAGTGACGAGATCTGGTTCTGTAGAGGTGACCTCGGAGCCCAGCTAGGGGCGAGAGGTCTCGTGGATTTCTATGCATTCTTCTCGGATAATCTCCGTAAACTCTACAAACCTGTGCTCATGGCTGGTGAAGTTCTTGAACACATGGTAGATGCACCCTTCGCCACCAGGAGTGAGCTTTGTCATCTAAAGGACATTCAAAGGCGAGGATTCGCGGGAGTGGTTCTCTCAAACGAAACGGCTTACGGTTCCTTCCCGATAGAGACCATAAAGACGGTTCTGGAGGTCACATCGGATGAATGAAATTGTAACAGACATTGCTAACTCGCTCTCTCTACCGAGATGGAAAGTGGAAAGTGCCGTTGAATTGCTGGAAGAAGGAAAGACTATACCATTCATTGCCAGATACAGAAAGGAAAAGACCGGTGAATTGAACGAGATACAGTTAAGAGAAATCTCCGATGCACTTGAATATGCAAAGAAGCTTCGTTCCAGAAAAGAAGAAGTTCTCAGAATCATAGAAGAAAAGGGCAAACTCACTGAGGAACTGAAAGCCGCCATCAATGATGCAAAAAACCTTCAGCTGGTTGAGGACTTATACCTTCCCTTCAAATCGAAGAAGAAAACCAGAGCGGACAAAGCGAGGGAAAAGGGGCTACAACCGCTGGCAGATTTCCTGAAGACATCAAGGATCAAGGACGAAACCTTTATCGTTACTTTTGTCAATACCGAACAGGAGATATTTCAGATAGAAGAGGCTCTAGAAGGAGCCAGGGATATTCTCGCCGAAGAGTTCTCCCTGGAGATATCCGTGAGGGAAAGGCTGAGAAATCAACTTAAGGAAAAAGGGACAATCAGAAGCTCTCATTCAGATAAGCAGGACGAGCGCGAGGTTTACAGGGACTACTACGATTTTTCTCAACCGATCTCTAAGCTGGCCGCTCACCAGATTATGGCTCTTTTCAGGGGAGAACGGGAGGAGATTCTCTCGTTGAAGCTGGAGTTACCCTTCGATATTCTGCCTTCTCTGAGAGACTCGATAGGGTGGAAAGAGTATCTTGCTTACTATGAAGAACTGGTAGAGGCTTCGTCGGATTCTTACTCTAGATTGCTCATGCCTTCTATTGAACGAGAAGTGAGAAACATGATAAGAGAAGAGGCTGAGGGAAGGGCGATCCATGTTTTCGCCAGAAATCTCAGGGATCTCTTCCTCCAGCCTCCTCTCGGGGAAAAAGTCGTAATGGGTATCGACCCGGGTTACAGGACAGGATGCAAAGTGGCGGTAATTGGAAAGGACGGCTCTCTTCTCTATCATGATGTGATATATCCGACCTCACCTCAGAACGACTACATAAACTCTTCGATGAAAGTGGTTCAGGCCATAAAAACCTTAGAGGTTGAACTCATATCTATCGGCAACGGTACAGGTTCCAGGGAAACAGAGGCCTTTGTAAGCAGACTGATAAAGGAGCACAAACTTCCGGTCAAATATATGATTGTAACGGAGTCGGGCGCTTCGGTCTACTCGGCCTCAAAAGTTGCGATTGAGGAGTTCCCGAACGAAGACGTAACAACAAGAGGAGCGATCTCGATTGCGCGGAGGGTTCAGGACCCAATGGCCGAATACGTGAAAATCCCTCCGGAGGCTATTGGTGTCGGCATGTACCAGCACGATGTAAATCAGTCGGAATTGAAGAAGACGCTCGACAGAGAGGTCGAATCCGTTGTGAATCTAGTAGGCGTCAGTCTAAACACCGCATCGGAACATTTACTCAAATACATATCTGGATTGAACTCAAGAGCGGCCTTGAACATTGTAAAACACAGGGCGGAAAACGGAGGGTTCAGGAACAGAAAGGAACTGCTGAAGGTCTCCGGTCTAGGCCCAAAGGCCTTCGAGCAGGCGGCCGGTTTCTGTAGAATCATCAATGGATCAGAGGCTCTCGATGGGACTTCCGTTCATCCCGAAAGTTATGAGATTGCCAGGGTTATCCTCAAGAGCGCTGGCTTCAACCCTGAGGAGTTGTTCACGAGGAAAGAAGAAGTCTCGGCAAAACTCGACGGGATCGATCTCGACGCTTTTTCTAAGGATAAGGGATTCAATCCGATAACCGTGAGAGAAGTTGTAGGCATGCTGAAAAAGCCGGGTTTGGACCCCAGGGAGGAACTCGAAAAACCGATCCTTAGAACGGATGTCCTTTCAATGGAAGACCTGTCCACGGGGATGGAACTGGAGGGGACTGTTCGAAATGTCGTAGATTTCGGAGCCTTTGTTGACATAGGGGTCAAGCAGGATGGGCTTATTCACAAGAGCAAGATGGGAAGAAGGGTTAGAGACCCTCTCGAGGTACTGAGCGTGGGCCAGATTGTGAAGGTAAGGGTCCTGGAAGTCGACACGAAGAGAATGAGGATAGGACTTGAACTTCTCTCAAATGCCAGCAGCACTTGATCTTCATAGGCTGAAGACTTTGTGAAGCCCTTTGTTCGCATCTAATCTTTCTAGGCATTGAACCTCTGAATCTCGAAAGAAATCCCGCGAAAGATTGACCCTGTTGACTCCCTATCGCAACCGAGATCAGCTGGCCAGAATCATTATTGTCGCTCTCCGAAGATAATCGTTCCCAGTCTAACCATATTTGAACCCTCTTCGATCGCTACCCTGTAGGAATTGGACATTCCCATCGACAGGTACTTCATCTCGACTCCTTCGATCTTCTCTTTTGAGATCTCTTCGAAAAGTCTTCTCGTAAGCCTCAAACTAGGTCTTATCTCTTCAGGATCCTCTGTGAAAGGCCCCATAGTCATTAGACCGACCACCGCAATATTCTTGAGCGGTGAGATTTCGGTTATCAGCTGTAGAACATTTTCCGGCAAGACACCGGCCTTGTTCTCCTCCTTGCCGCTGTTAACTTCGACCATGACCGGCATCTTCTTACTAAGGTATGAACATCTCTTGTCTATCTCCTCTGCGAGCTTGAATGAATCTATGGTCTGAATTATATCGAATATCTCTATGGCCCTCTTCACTTTGTTTCTCTGTAAGTGCCCAATACAATGCCATCTAGCTTTGTTGCCTATGGCTTCGAACTTTCCTTCTGCCTCCTGAACGTAGTTCTCACCGACATCTTTCAAGCCACTTTCCAGAATCTCCAAAATTTCTGAAGCGGTTCTCGTTTTCGATGCAGCTACAATTGTAACATAATCAGGTATTTCACTTCTCAGCCTTTTCACATTCTCAGCAATCATCTTCGGACCCCCTTTTAGTAAATTATATTGCATCGAATCCCATTGTGTTTGAGCTAAGACGAAAGTCGTGATATTATTCAAATTGCCGGGGTGAATACTCAGTAGGAGATGGTGTTATGAGTAAGGGCATCGCATGGTTATTGGTTGTATTGATTTCGGCGGCTGCAATCGTTAATCTCGCAACAACAGTTATTACATCAAACAAACTCTTGGAAGAGATTTCGACAGTTCGCACCGACCTTTTCACTCTCAAATCGAGAGTTGCCTCTCTCGATACAGTTGTATCCGATATTCGAAACCGAATCGAGCAATCCGGTGATGTTGTCAAATCGGTTCACTTCACCAGATCTTCGACAACTCTTGAAAAAGTAGCACTCAAGGCCTCAGTTACTCTTTCTGAATTCACTGAAGGAAGTCAGTTGTTTCTCAATATAATCGATGAAGATGCAGAGGTTCGTTCTTATGAGCTCAAATCAGAGAACGGTGTCTTTACTGCCATGATCGAGCTCTTGCCTGGTGAAACATATCACGGTCAGGTTAGAGTTATAGATGGAAACAAAGAGACATTGAGCAACGAATTTGCCATTCCTCACGATCTTTACAACGTTCAGCGCTATCAACTGCTTGGACATGCCTGGCTTCTTGAAACGGACAAGATCCACTACTCATTTGATCTCTACACGCACTATTGCAGAGATGAAGAGCTTAGAATTTCTGAAGTGGCAATAAAGGTTGTCGAAGGACAGGATACGAGAGAGACTCTCTTTCTACCGTTAGGCAATTCGCAGGAATTAGCAAAAACTGTCTATTATGAGGCCGATAGAGACGCATCACCAACTTTTGTAGCAGAAATAACCTATGGCTTTGGAGAGTCGAAGACTGAAGAGGTGAAGATAAATTACCATTTCTGACAATTAGAGTCAAGACTTTTGTTTGATAATCTTCCCTGCTTGGATACAATCTCAATATAGTAGGTGAGTAGATTGCAAAGACGAGAATGGCTTGAAAGATATAGAAATGATGTACTTGAGCAAACCTGTACCGGTTTAGAAATAGACAAGTCGCAACTGCAGGACTTTATTCTTAGGATGACTGGCTTTCTTGAAGAGTCGAACATTATCGCCGATTTTGGCTGTCATGCACAGGACTTCTGGCCCTTGTTGAGAGAAATGAAACTGAGAGTTGTGGGCGTTTCCTGCAGTAAGGCTATAAAACAGACGCAGGGAATCCGAGTCATGAACATTGGGTTTTCAGACTTTAATTTTCTCGGTATCTTTGAGGGGTTTGTCGCCTCAGGAATACTTCAAAACCTCCACCCCGAATTATGGTCAAAAACGCTTCTAAGGATCTCTCGATCCGTTAAGACCAGCGGTGTAGGACTCCTGGTAACCGGTATAGGCAATGAAAAAGAGTCAAAAAAGAGATGCGAGACTCTTAAGAAAAGCGGCCTTCCCGTCGTCATTGGCGAGTATATAGATGACGACGGGAACTACAATTTCAGACCCTTGAAGAGTTGGTACGATCAATGGCTTAAAAACGCAGGCTTCTACGTTTTCAGAGAAGAGATGATCCGGGATACTGTCTACTCGCTCATAAAGAAATAGAGAAGATCTTCCATGTCTTGCAAAGAGATCAGAGCTCACTATTTTGGAGACCAGTGCCCCTGAAATTCACTGGCTCTTGAACAGGCAAGAATAGCTGCCGACTCTCTCGGCTTGAATTTTGTAAAATTCGATCTCTCGGGAACTATTTCCGATCTTCCCTTATTTTTCCCCTTTACTTTGATTTACAGTGATCTAAAGATCGCCGGTCCAGTTCCTTCTGACTTTATTGTTGACGTACTTGAAGGGCGAAAGACGGTTAGACCTTTCGGGGATGCAAAGAGAAGACCCACGAAAAACTGTGATCGGATTGAAACACTTTCAAGGGAGTCGTTGAGGGATGCGTGCCTTGTGTGCACTAATGGAACGGGAAATGGCTCCGAAAAAATCGGCTGGTATGAAGGTTTTAACGGTAGAGACAGCCTATTCGGCTTCGTTTCTTATGCCAAAGAGATACCTGTAGCTTTCTTTGAAGTCATGCCCTCGCTTCTTTCTCCATACTCGATCCCGAAATCCCTTTCAACCGCGCTCATCTCGTGTATCTACAATTCACATGACTCCACATACGATTATCGTTCCGAGCTTATTCAGCTTTCCGTTGAAGAGTGCAGAAAACGCGGTTTCGGCAGTGTAGAAGCTCTATCTGGGAAGAAAAGCTCATTTCCGAACGGGCCGGCAAGCTTTTTCCTTCAAAACGGATTCGAAGACCTGGAAACTGTCGATAGCTCCGTAATAATGTTCTCCGGAAGAGACGATATTGATCTCCTGATAAGAAATCTGTGATTATCCGATGTTTCAGAGAAACTATGCGGGAGTTCGAGTACATCAAGAAACCAACGAGACCGTATCATATAGCTCCAGACACCTCTTTTCAGAGAAACTCTTCGTTCCTAATATCCCGATATCAGTTCTTCAAGCTTACTGAGATCCCCCTCCTCGATTGCAGTTCTTATGTCATGGAGATAACTCTCCGCTTCCTCCAGCGACGAGGCGATATTCCTGCCATTGAATCTCGCCATATCGAGAACCATATCCATGTTCTGTCTTCCAAGCCTTGAGGTCGAAGCGTAACCGGGTCCGGAATACTTCTCAAAATCACCACCCAGTCTCAGAAGAGTTCTCGAAAGAAAATAGGCTGTTTGGCTTATTCTACCGACTATATAATCGTGCCTCTCTGGCGGGAGGTATTCGGGAGAAGACCCCAGTTCAGATACCACCATCAGCACAAGGTCAAGGTCCTCTCCGGTTGCGAACTCTCCCGGAGAAAACAGGAATACGCGGCCATCGAACATAGATTCGTCCCAGCCGGCCGGACCCTTGTGTACGTTGCCGGCCATGGGATGGCCGCTTATCAATCTTATCTTCCTGAGTCTAGCTATCTCCTGGAAGGGTTGCATTACGCTCGCAACATCAAATACCGGGCCGGTGAAATCGGCCGACAGTAGCAGCTCCTCTTCGGAGTTCATTGGTAGTGCGATAACGGTCAGGTCCCCTGGCGTAAAGGCATCTGAAGATACTTCAATGCTTGGATCCTTCTTCCTAAGCATCTCTGTTGTCACAACATTCTGGTCAAAGATCGAAACCCTATGGCCGCGCTTCGAAAGCCTCAATGCAATCGATCCCCCGATCGAACCGGCTCCTATTATGTGGACCTTCATGCCTTCGAATCTCCTGCCTGCACCTTGTCGGGCCGGAGATTTTTAGCTCGTCGCAGATAAACGAAATTCTTCGTCTCCGACTCACAGTGGAGAAGCACTCTGATAATCCCCCCGGGAGAGTTTTCAAAGGAGGCTTCATATAGGCACAGAAGCGCAACATCGCTTTGATTGAACACTTTTCTGAAAGCAGTCGCTGGATTGTATGAAGTTATGTCATTAGTTACGGTAAATATCACGGAGTGCAGTTCGGTGATCTTATTCCTGCTGAATATCTCCTCCATGAGTTCAATCACGGAGTTTCTTATCTCTTCAGGGCAATCTGCTTCAATAGATGTTGCTCCCCTTATAGCTTTCACTCTGTCGCCTCCCGATCTGTTAACGATTTAAGATGTGAAACTGCATATTCTATCGCAAGCAAGTATCCATTCAGTCCAAGTCCTGCGATCGTTCCGCTGCATACCGGAGAGATAACCGACTTGCTTCTGAACTCTTCTCTGGCGAAGATGTTTGAGATGTGGACTTCGATTTTGATCCCTCTAAACAATTCAAGCGCGTCTCTTAGCGAGTAGCTGTAATGAGTTAGTGCACCTGCATTTATAACGATCGCATCATAGTCAATGTTATGAATCCTCTCTATAAGGTCTCCTTCGTGATTGGACTGGAACAATTCACTTGAAGCCCCGCTTTCCAGGCACTTTCTTTCGATGGCTTCACTAAGTTCGCTGTATGTGAAGCTACCATACAGACTTTTTTCTCTCATTCCAAGCATATTGAGGTTTGGCCCGTTCAATATAAGTATTTTCATACGACCACGGCCAATAGATCATCTAGTCTCACCTTTGCAAATTCAAAGGAACCTGGCTTCCTTACGAGAGGAATCTCTATCTCCATGCTCTCCGAGGTCGTTGCCTTCTTATCATTTCTAAGTAATCTTAGAGCATCTTCGACAGGTAGCTGTGGGAAATCAAGACCGACGATTTCGGATAGCGTTTCCGAGACTTCTCTGTACATTTCCTCATCTATAAGGCCTAGATTTGCGAAGTAGTGCATCTCTCTTTCCAGCCCCCACGCCACCGCCATGCCGTGCGAAACTCCGGCTAATGGCTCGTAGAGATGCCCCAGTGTGTGGCCAAGATTCAGAATCCTTCTCATTCCTGTTTCACGCGTATCAATCGCCACTATTCTATCCTTCTGCCTTACGGCTTCTTCCAACATCTCACTCAGGGCTCTCAGATTCCTATTCTTCAGGTCTCTGCATCGGCTCTTGAAATTCTCATACCATCGGCCCGTGATAAGGAATATCTTGAAGGCCTCTACCAGGCCTTCTTCAAACCGTCCTTCGTCCATCGAAAGCGTTACTACTGGATCTATGATTGTCTCATAGGGCATATAGAAGTTGCCGACAACATTCTTGCATCCTTCGAAATTCAGCCCATTCTTCCCGCCTATTGAAGCATCTACTTGAGCAAGAAGAGTCGTTGGATATAGGGTTATTGGAACACCTCTCTTAAATGTCGAGGAAGCGAATCCAACGAGATCCGTTACGGTTCCTCCACCTGCACCGACCACCATGTCACTTCTAGAAACTCCTCGATCCATTAGATATTCATAGATTTGAAAAAGTGTATGAAATCCCTTTGCTTCTTCACCGTCATCTATGGAAAAAGCCGAAGAGGGAATCCATTCGGAAAAGATCCTTTGAACCCTTTTTGAGACTACCGTGTTCGGCATCCTACCTATGGATTTGAACCCACCCGGGGATATTGAGACAGGGTGAGAACTGCTATTAAGTGTCTTTCTTTCACCGGCGGCGATTTTCATAGATATCGCTGCAACGGTCTCCCACTGTGTTTGACTCGAAGTATCAACGGAAGGAAACTGCTCATAGAGCTCCCTTCGTTCTTCCCAAATCCTGAAAATGCTTTCCTTCCCTTCCCTCAGTAGAGGGCGACCCTTCACACTTACCCTTCTGTATAGATCGGCTGGAGGAAGTCTGAGATAGATGGAATTCTCTCCCTTTAATGTCTGACGGTTCTCATTATCCAGTATTACACCCCCTCCCGTCGATACGACAATCTCGTCGCTCCGGACTAGCTCTTTCAGAAGGTTCTTCTCCAGTCTTCTGAATTCTTTCTCACCCTCTTTCTCAAAAATCTCACTTATGCTCATCCCCTTAGCCCTTTCGATCTCCGAATCCATATCTATGAATTTTTTGTCGAGAACCGAAGAGAGGATTCTACCTATCGTGCTCTTCCCCGAACCCATCATTCCAATGAGGAATACTCTCATCCTTCACCCTCCTTTTTATCGAGCAGAAATCACCATTTCCAAATCTTTCGAGAATCGCCTCAAGTAACAAGAGCGCAAGCATAGACTCTCCTACGACTGCAGCCGCCGGAACGGCTGTAGTGTCGGAACGAACGTAAGGAGTCTTTGTCTCATTCAAGTCGCTCAAGTCAACGGAAGAGATTCCCCTCCTCAACGAAGGGATCGGCTTCACGCTTGCCTCAACAACGATTCGTTCGCCGTTTGATATCCCACCCTCGATACCGCCGGCGTTATTCGTCTGCCTGAAAACTATCCCGTCTTTGATGTAAAGCTTATCGTGGTATTCGCCTCCTCGAAGGCTCACATCGGGATTTCCAATGAATATACCCTTAACGGAGGGAATCGCCATGAAGTGCTTCCCGATTCTCGAATCGAGTCTTTCAAAGAGACTGCCATATCCGCCGGTCCCCGCCGGTATCCCATCGGCGATTACAACAAATCTTCCCCCAAGGGTTTCCCCAAGCTCCCTTGCCGTATCGATCTCCTTCAACATCTCTCGGTAGGCGATTTCATCGTGGCAAAAAACCGAAGATCTAAGATCCCTCGAAATCCATTCTCTCCATGAGGGGCGTTCACAGCTGACGTTTCCGATCGCTATGACTGAACTGCACACGGTAATTCCAAGTTCATGAAGAATCTGAGACGCGACCGAACCGATAGCCGTAAGTGCTGCAGTCCATCTCGCACTGCTTCGCTCTGCATAAACCGCCAGATCATTCAGTTTGTATCTCGTCCACGCAGCATAATCGGAATGTCCGGGCCTTGGGATGCTTCTCACGCTATTCTCGGCACTGGAAACCTTATTCTCTATCTCAATCAGAAGAGGGGCACCAGTCGTAAGGTCCTTCCACAGACCCGACTTCACGATTGCCCTGTCCTGTTCGCCCTTCATCCTCTCTCCCCTGCCATAGCTCTTCTGCCTTCGCTGTAGCTGTTTATTTATCTCTTCGATTGAAAGAGAAACACCAGAGGGCAACTCCTCGATAAGCCCGAAGACGCCGCTGCCATGAGAGTCTCCGGCTACGGTAAACTTCATTGCATCACTTCCCAGAACGCCTTTTCGAAGACCTTGCCTGAAGGCAGACCCCATATTCTGAGATTCTCGAGAGCTTGATGAAGCAGCATCTGTCTTCCGTCAAGAACGGTTTCCACTCCGCAGTTGTATGAAAGCTCGATCAAGGGCGTCTTCCAGTAGATCAGATCGTAAACGAGGCTCTTGCCGTCCAGTTCTTTAGAGGTGATCCCCGTTTCCTCTCCATTCATTCCAAGAGAGGAAGCGTTAACTATACTCATGCTCCTCGAAGCAACCTCTCTGATTGACTCAATTGGAAAGACACCAACTTCAAACCGCCCTGGCATCTCGAACTCCTCTTTGATCTTCTCCGCCCTGGAAAGCGTTCTGTTCAAGAGTTCTATCCTCTTCACGCCCGCTTTCCTCAAGAAAAAAATCACTGCCCTCGCAGCACCTCCGGCTCCAATAACCATTACAGGCTCCTCTATCGATCTCTCGAGCAAAGGCTTACCAAAACCGACCCAGTCCGTGTTATACCCCATTCCCTCGAAGACGCAATTTACTGCCGAGAGCGGAGGTTCAACCTGGCTGACCACGTAAGCGATAACCTTCTCCTTGAAAGGGATGGTAACGTTGAACCCGTGAAAATCCTGAACAACTGAAGCTATCTTTTCTGCGAATTCATCTGGAAGAATGTCAACTGCCTCGTAGGTTGCATCGATGCGCATTCTTTCGAAAAACCGTCCGTAAATGGCCGGCGATAGACTGTGGGAAACTGGATGTCCAATTATGCATAACTTCACTGACAAACCTCCTCGAGTGTTTCGAAGAACCCCGGAAAGGAAACATCGACTGCTTTCGAATCGCCTACCTCCACTCCTTCACCGCTCAGCAGTCCGGCTATTGAGAAAAGCATCGCAATCCTGTGATCACCATAAGAGTCGACCTTGCCTCCCGTTATTCTTTGAGGACCTTCAACGCTAAAACCATCTTCATATTCAAGGATCTCTACGCCAATTCTTCTGAAGTTCTGAACGGTAACGGATATCCTGTCCGACTCTTTCTTTCTCAACTCCCCGGCCCCTCTGAGAGTCGTTGTGCCTTCCGCAAAAGCTCCGGCAAGCGCAATCAGCGGAAGCTCATCTATCATTGAAGGAATCAAATCACTTCCAACATCCACTCCTCTAAGGCGGGAAGTCCTGGCCACGATTGCGCCAACCGGTTCTGGCAAGCTCTCTTCAATCTCCAGCTCGATGTCTGCACCCATACTCATGAGAAGTCTTAGGAATCCGGTCCTCCCTTGATTCAGTCCGACATTTCGAATCGTCACCTTGCCATTTTCATGAAGAACCGCCAGAACTATCAGAAAGGCGGCCGATGAAACGTCCCCGGGAATCGAAAACCGGATCGGTAGAAGCTCGCTCTTTTCTACTTCAACTCTCTTATTACTTACACTGATTTTGGCACCCATTGATCGGAGTAGTCTCTCTGTGTGGTCCCTGCTGCAGTGTGGCTCAGTAACGGCCGTAGTACCTTCCGCTTGAATCCCCGCCAGCAAAATCGCACTCTTGACCTGAGCGCTGGCAACTGAGAGAGAATGCTCAGATCCGCTCAGCTTTCCACCAGTTATACACATTGGAAGAAGTGAATCCTGGCGGGCCGATATGCTTGCCCCCATCTCTTTCAAGGGTCTAACGACTCTCTCCATTGGCCTACCTGACAGAGAATCATCTCCAAAGAGAACGTGAAAACCTTCCTTTCCCGAAAGAACTCCGGCCATCAGTCTAGCGGTAGTCCCGGAATTCCCACAGTCAAGAGGCCTTAACGATTCTTTCCACGACGCCAAAGATATTTCCATTCTGTCGAAGCCGCCTCTGAAGTTCCCTCCAAGTTCGCCGATTATTCTAAACGTCCTCAGAGTGTCTTCGCTTTCAAGCAGGTTGTGGACGACACTAACGCCGCTACTCATAGAGCACATCATTAGAGCCCTGTGAGAAATCGATTTATCCGGAGGTACAGCAATTTCTCCGACAACTTTCTTTGAAGGTAGTAACCTCATCTTTTCCTCCCAACCTATCAAGTGAGCGAAAGCTCTGTGGCATCGGCCAACTGTTCGAGACTATTCATAAGCTTTTCAAATTCGCCGAAACTGAGACTCTGTTTGCTGTCCGAAAGAGCCTTCTCCGGCCTTGGGTGAACCTCTACTTCGATACCATTTGCCCCGACAGCCAGAGCTGCTCTGGAAAGTGGTATTATCAAGTCTCTTCTCCCCGAGGCGTGGCTCGGATCCACGATGACCGGCAGAGGCGATTGCAGCTTTATTAGAGGTACGGCAGAGATGTCCAGCGTGTTCCGCGTGGCCGTCTCAAAGGTTCTGATTCCCCTTTCACAAAGGATTATCGACATGTTTCCCCTCGATGCGATGTACTCTGCTGAAAGGAGAAGCTCTTCGACCGTATTCATGAAGCCCTTCTTCAGAAGAATAGGCTTTCTCTTTTCGGCCACTTTCTGTATAAGCTGAAAGTTCTGCGAGTTTCTCGCGCCAATTTGCAGTATGTCGCTCATTTCACTCACGGCTTCAAGCGTCCCTTCGCCAGTTACTTCGGTCACCGTCTTGAGGCCATAATGATCTGCGGCCTCTCTCAAGTATCTCAAGCCAATCTCTCCGAGACCTTGAAAAGAGTACGGGGAAGTCCTCGGCTTGAAGGCTCCCCCTCTAATTACCCTAACTCCCATTTCCGAAAGAAAGGCTGCGCTCTCTTCCATCATAGGTCGATCTTCAATCGCGCATGGACCGGCCATGACTATGAACTTGCCTTCTCCAACAGACAAATCCCCGATCTCCACTGAGATATCTTCACTGTGAAACTCTCTCGATACGAGCTTGAAAGGCTTAAGAACACGTACAACCTGCTCAACACATTCAAGAGCCTCAAAGCGTTCCACCGACATATATCGGTCGTCTCCAATCACACCTATTACCACTCTTTCCAATCCTCTGGAAACATGACAGCTGAGATTCAGACTCTCAGAAAGAGACTCCACTTGCTTAATCCCCTCTTCGCCGGTACCTCTCTTAAGAACGACTACCATCTCACCACCCCGCATTCCTGTTGAAAAAGAAAAGGGTCTCCGGATTGGAGACCCTTTCATATCTTTCATCCGGAGTAAATGCAAGAAGCACTTACCCGGAGTTAATCACTCACAAGCAAATGCTTCTGTTGTTATAATAATAAGAATATGCATTTATCCAGGAAAACCTGAAGTCTATCATTTACTCAACTCCCCGCTGGTATGAAAGGATTCTACACTTTTGTCTTCTACCGTGTCAAATCCTAAAGCTACAATTCGATCTCTAATTAGAAGAAGTTCTGACTTACAGGTTACAATATCAAGGACAGATGATCACTCACCGGAAGAGCCCCTGTCACTTCTATCTTTCACCCAAGAAAATCTAACCTTTGTATGAGTATTCCTGATCTACAATGTACTCTCTAAACCCCAGAGCGCGAGAAACCTTAAGCGATCCATAGTTCAAGACGTTATGCCTGTACTGAATCAATTTTTTGTTTATGACAGCCCACTCGCTCGCTCTAGAACCAAGAGCCTTGCCCAGACCGAGCTCTCTGAAATCAGGCATCGTAATTATACCGATATCTGCAATTTCATCCCAAACAATTATGCTGGAAACCGCAACGATTTCGTCTTCGTACAGGGCTCCGAAAACGGCAACATGATCAAGCTCTACAAACCCCTCGGCCAGATCCTCCCTGGTGCACTGGTTTCTGAAGCGATAGAATGCCGTTCTGTCCCCTTGATTGAGCCTTCTTACACTGAACTCGGCGGGCGGGTAAAAAGGAACGTAATTTGAAGGATTGAGATATTTGATGGAAGTCTTCTTCAAAAGAAGAAACGAGTCTCGAATCAAATCGGCCAAATAATCGCCGGGATTCTCATCCTGGGTTTCTATAGACTTGAAAACATCTTCTAGCAAGGGATCGTATAAGATGACTGTCTGCCTTTCAAAGCTCAGTTGCTCGATCCCGCCCTTTCCTCTCTTGCTCTCATCGGGAAAAAAGAAATACGTTCCAAGAAAAAATCTATCGGATGAAAAACCCAATCGTTTTGACCATGCTTCAAGTATTGCCCTTTTCAGATCTTCCTCTCTCAATTTCTTTTCCTCCATTTCTTCAGTCGAGCTCACAAGGGTAGGGATTCTTTGCATAAAAAAACCGACCTAAGTCGGTTTTTATAAGTTCATACACGAATCACCATAATTAGACCAAAAGCCATTTCAACAAGAAGGATAATTAAATTGGTGAACGTGAATGACTTGTCCACAAACATTGATAAAATCCGCGTTGCCGCGATGAACAAATAAACTATTCCCAGAAAAATGAAGGCAATCGTTGAGCCAAGGAGAATTATTGGAGCCACTCCCAGCCCTATAAAGGTTCCCCCCATAATAGTCTTTACCTCGGTTCTCCCTCTTGAATTGCCGGTCGAAAACTCGGCAAGTTTTGCGTAGGATTCAGGTCTCAATACTATATACACACCGGTTACGGCAGTTAGAACCGCAACTATAAAACGAATAATGGTGAAAGCTATTTCCATCGCCCCCTAGATTATGGATATATTCTAGCAATTATTTATGTTCCGTAGTATTACCTGCGGATAAAGAACACCCTGAAAAATATGACGAGATAGACAAGGTTGCTCCAAACGGGAGTAAACACCGAGACCGCAATACCGAGCAAAGGAACAATTACATGAAAGATGTAGACTTTTCTATAGTAGATTAAATTTGAATCATCTATTGCATCTTCACGGATCAGATCCTTGTTATTCATCAGATACTGCCACTGAACTAGAGCGATTGTCTCAAGTATCAAGATATCTAAGTGGAAGAGCACCTCTGCAAATTCATACTCGCCGTAATCTCCCAAAAGGGATGTAGTGAAAGGAATCGTCGTGACGAAAAAGAGATTGAGCATGTTGAGCCAAAGGTGTTTGTAATCGGTCTTATTGAGAATGTGTGTTCTCCTTATAGTCGAGATCCAGATCGATCCAATAACGAAGAAGGATATGAAGTAGCTCAAAAACTGATAACCCTTGCTCATGATGTTCTGAACAAGTTCGCTTTGGCTCGTGACCTGACTTCTGCTTGGTACTTCGAGTGATAGGACGAGAATAGTCATGGCAATGGCAAAAACACCATCGGTAAGTGCCTCCAGCCTGTTAATACGTATTTCCGAACCGGGGCTTTCTCTTTTCAAGATAACTCCATTCTAATAGGCTATTCCAACTCTCTTCTGAGAGTACTCAGAGGTGAACAACTGTTTGAAGGCAAATTCAGCGACATCCTGAACCGAAATCTTCACTCCATTTTCTGGAAGGAAATCGGCAGAAACCCTGTAACTCTGGTTGCCCTCCGAAAAAGTCATGAATGGAGGACATACGACAACCCAATCCAGTTCAGAAGTCTTGAGGATTTCGAACGCGTCCAGAAATTCTCTTGAAGATTTTTTCAGGTACTGAGGATAGTTGGGAGAATCGAGCCTTAGCTCTCTAGGGGAAAGCTGAAGAATCCCGGAATTCGCGATCGTGACTATCTTGTTTACCTCGGTTTCTCTTGCGCCACTGACAATATTTCTCATAGCTACTGCCAGGGTATCGTTGACACTGCCTGAATTGTCTGGACCGAGGGCACTGATTATGGCATCCTGACCTCTTATTGCGTCCCTTACACTCTGACTGTTGAAGACGTCCCCCTGGAAGATCCTAAGATTCTCTTTTCTTACGGTCAACTTTGAAACGTCTCCAACGAAGACTGTGACTATATGATTTTCGCCTAAGGCCCTATCTAGAATGACCCTCCCCACTCTTCCGGTACCACCAAAGATAATTATCTTCAAGGCAGTTTACCCCCTTTCAACTATCTCTATAACAATAATATAGTCTCTCATGTCCAAAACCAAATGGATATAGTGAATGCGAATCTAATATTTGAAAACGGAAAGCCATTAATTCTAGACATGAGGCTCATAATTATCCTTTCAATTATACATCGACTGAAATCGTCCTAATTAGACGTGATTACAGTCTCAAATTTCTGCTCTATCAGCGGTTCTAAGAACGACATCTCGGATTAATTCGGTTATAATTTATCTAATACAGGCTACTACGGAGGTAATGACTTTGACCCTTATCGATGTAGGTCGTTTTTTTACAATTCTGGGAATAATCGGGCTTGTGATCTTGACACTCTGCCTGGCTGGATTCGACGGCTACGAGAGTAAGACACTCTATGCCAGAGATTCGGGAAACAGCTTTGCCACCGTCTCACTCAGGCCGGGTCAGCAGCTTATAGCGCGAATGGACAAAAAAGTTATGATCGGCAACAACGCATATCTGGTAGTGGAAAGGGACGGGAAAGAAGTCGCCAGTCTCGCCGATGATTGGGAAGAAACGAAAAATGAATTGATCTTTGAAGGCGATGGTGAATACAATCTGAAGGTCATTTTTGAGGACTCTTCCGCAGACAGGAGAAGCGCCGAGATTGAAATAAAATGGTTGATCGCGAAATGATGAAGTTCATTGTGATCGATTTTCGGGAGTAGTAAATGAGTGAAGCAGAAGCAGTGAAGCTGAGCAATAACGGGCCGGTAACTACGAAGAGTCTTATCTCCAGTCTTAAACAACTTGGAGTCAAAAGGGGAATGGTATTGCTAGTACATTCTTCCCTGAGCAGGCTGGGCTGGGTATGTGGCGGTGCTGTTGCCGTAGTAAAGGCACTTGAAACAATTCTAGACGAGGATGGAACTCTTGTTATGCCGGCTCATTCCGGAGATCTAAGCGAGCCATCTAACTGGACAAATCCCCCTGTTCCAGAGAGCTGGTTCGACCCAATTAGAAGGACAATGCCTCCCTTCAACAGGGTCGAAACCCCCACCAGAGGAATGGGTGTAATCCCCGAGACCTTTAGAAAGATGAAGGGTGTTATCAGGAGCGATCACCCCCAGGTTTCTTTCGTTGCGAGAGGCAAGAGAGCCTCTTACATAGTAGATAACCACGAACTGGAGTTTGGAATGGGAGAGGGATCGCCTCTGGCCAGATTGTATGATCTCAATGCTTACATATTGCTCCTGGGGGTGAGCCATCGGAATAACAGCTCTTTACATCTTGCAGAGTACCGCGCCGATTTTCCATCGAGAAAACTTTGCAAAGATGGAGCCCCTATAATTGAAAACGGAAAGAGAGTCTGGAGAGAGTTCATCGACTATGAGCTTGAAACGGAAGACTTTGAAACGATAGGAAAAACTTTCGAAGAAGCCTTCCCAACAACTGTCAATAGGGGAGTGGTTGGATATGGAAAAGCAGTCTTAATTCCCCAAGTAGAACTGGTAGATTTCGCGGTCGAATGGATGACAAAGAACAGGAAATAAGACCGTGAACTATTGAATTTTCTTTCAAAAGATGGACCGATCTACCTCAGTTTGAAGAATAGTTTATAATGTAGGAGATATAAGGAAGGAGGAGAAAGATGACCAAACTCGTACTGGTAAGACACGGAGAAAGCACATGGAACAAAGAGAACCGTTTCACCGGCTGGACCGATGTTGATCTCTCCGAAAAGGGAAGAGAGGAAGCAGAGAATGCGGGGAAGGTGCTGAAGGCCGATGGATACGATTTCGATCTTGCCTACACTTCAGTTCTGAAGAGGGCAATAAGAACCCTTTGGTACATAATGGACGAAATGGATCTCATGTGGATTCCGGTGATCAAGGACTGGAGACTGAACGAGAGACACTATGGAGCCCTCCAGGGCCTTAACAAAGCTGAGACCGCCGCAAAACACGGCGAAGAACAGGTGAAGATCTGGAGGAGGAGCTACGATATTCGGCCGCCTGCGCTCGAAGAGAGTGACGAGAGATTTCCAGGTCACGACCCGAAATACAGGTCTCTTTCAGACGAGGAACTCCCCAGAACCGAATGTCTTAAGGACACAGTAGCAAGATTCCTGCCACTTTGGAAAAATGAGATATCCACACAGATAAAGTTTGGAAAGAAAGTACTGATAGTAGCCCACGGAAATAGCCTTAGGGCACTTGTCAAGTATCTGGACAATATCCCAGACGAGGAGATCGTAGGATTGAACATTCCGACCGGAATACCTCTAGTCTATGAACTGGATGACGGTCTAAAACCAATAAAGCACTATTATCTGGGCGACCCCGAAGAGATTGCAAAGGCACAACAGGCCGTCGCTAATCAGGGGAAAGCAAAGTGATATCCTTCAACATAAAAAGAAGCTACCCTAAAGGTAGCTTCTTCTATTTGTAGTGTTTCTTATTCCTTTCTCAAATTCATTAGAGCATTTTCAGCCGCTAAAGTTAACGGATAGCTAGTAGGGGCAGCCGTGAGTAGTGGATGGGAACCGATCTGCATCGTGAGGAAATCGTTCACGGTTATTCCTTTCTGCAAACCTAGCCCGATAATATTGATCATCTCTCCGACACTCTTTCCGCCTGCCATCTGGGCTCCAAGAAGAATCCCGCTCTCCTTGGAGAAGACCATCTTGACAAAGATTTCCGACTTGTCGGGAAGCGAACCGGGATGTCTGTCTATTCCCTTTGCAACCCCGACCACGTAATCAAAATTCTCCATCTTTGCTGTACACTCAGTAAGACCTGCAGCAGCGACCGTAAGCCCGGCCACCGAAGTGGAGAACACTCCAAGATTTCCGTGATTCTCCCTTACCATCTTTAGGCTGAAAAGATTCGAACCAGCCACTCTTGCCTCAAAAGCAGCTGTGGAGGCCAGCATCAGTCTACTGGGCTTTCTCGTGAAGAAGCACTTGTGTTCGACGCAGTCACCGGCTGCAAAGACGTCTTGAACACTGGTTCTCATGTATTCATCGGCCCAGATTCCACCGGTTATACCCCTGTGAACGGGGATGTTCTCCAGAAGCTTCACGTTCGGCCTGTACCCTATTGAAAGTATCACCATATCTGCTTCGATCTCTTCACCATTGTCAAGTACGACTCCGGAGACCTTGTCTTCTCCTTTGATCTCACACAGCTTCATCCCGGTGCGCAGTTTCATGCCTTTCTTTTCAAGTCTTTCGCTTACCATGGTTCCGAATTCCTTGTCAAAGGCCGCCATCAATATCTGGTCAACGGCCTCGACCAGATAGACTTCTTTGCCGTCGGAGAGGATCTCGTCTGAAACCTCAACTCCTATAAAACCTCCACCAACGACCACTACTTTCTTCGCCGATTTGGCGGCAGCGTATACACTCTTCAGATACTCTTTGTCCTTGGCTATGGTAAAGACACCAGGAAGCTTGCTGCCCTTTATTGGAGGAAATATCGGTTGTGAACCAGTGGCGATAACCAGCTTCTCATATTCGATAGACTCCCCACCGGAGAGCTTAACCATTTTGGAATCAGTGCTGATCTCATCAACTTCATCGAAAATAAAATCGATTCCCAGATCCTCAGCGCCTTTAATAGGCATGGTATTGGCATCTACAGTCGGAAGAGTATGGAATATGTAGGGAATTCCACAGGGGACTACTCCTTCACGTTCCCTTCTAATAACCACAATGCTCTTGTCGGGATAGGTCTTCTTTGCCGTCGTCGCCGTGACGATTCCGGCGGGACCTCCTCCCACTATTACTACGTCCTTTTTCATGTAACACCTCCAGATAGGATAAGATATATGCTCAGAACATATATTATATTAACACACTTTACGTACTAGAATGGAGCGGGAGGGCGAAAAATGGGTCTGGCCGAAAGAGTCATGGAACTTGGAAAAAAGCTGTTCAGAATACAAAACGTGGATGGTAGTGGCCCGATGGCCTTCGATTCATCTCCAGGGCTGTATATTCACGTGCCATTTTGCCCGGAGTTTTGCAGCTTCTGCCCCTACAACAAAATCAAATACGACTCTAAACTGACAAACAAATACTTGACGGCTTTGAAGCGCGAATCCGAACTACAGAGAGTTGGACAATTCAGTTCCATATACATAGGGGGCGGGACACCTTCTTATGACCTGGACCTTCTAAAGGGAGTCGTCTCCCATTTCAGGGAAATGACTGATGGCGAAATCGCTCTTGAAATCCACCCGGCAGATGTCTCCAGCAAGAGGCTTGAGGAAATAAGAGAGACTGGCGTTAACTTCGTTAGTCTCGGGATCCAATCCTTCGACGATTTCACTTTGAACTCGATGGGGCGAAGGAGACAGGATTCCGTCGTTTCGCTGAATTCGATAGCCGCGACTACTTCGGCGGGCTTTGACTTTGTTGACGTTGACTTGATCTTCGATTACCAGCTTGCGCGGAGAAGAATCGTAGAGGATCTTGAGACGGCTATTTCTTACGGCCCGGAACAGGTATCAGTCTATCCAATGATGCGTTTCGCAGATACGGCGTACAAAAACACTAAGAACGATCCCGAGAAGGAACTCGAGATTCTGGAAGAACTGGAAAACGTCGCTCTCTCAAAAGGTTATATTAGGGACTCACTCTGGACCTTCAAGAAGAGAAACGAAGGAAGAAAATACAGCTCTGTTTCACGCGAGTTCTTTATGGGAATTGGCACGAGCGCTTCTTCCTTTAATGGAAAGGAGTTTCGAACCAACACCTTTTCGCTCGATGAATACTACTCATTTCTCGATTCTGGAAAGCTTCCTGTCAGTAAGACAATCAAAATGGTGAAGTTTTCAGCGATTCTTTATTACTCTTTCTGGGCACTTTACGGTGGTCAACTAGATCTCCGCCGTCTTGAAGAACACTTCGGAAGGCTTCCGGTGAGGATGAGATATCTCCTTCACTCCGCAATAGCAAGGGGATATTTCCAAAGAGAGGAGGGCATCGTCAAACCAACCAGAATCGGCACGAGAAAACTGCACATAGTAGAAGAGTGGCTGACCTATAGCTTCATTGATCGCATATGGAGCGATTTGAGAAACAAAGCGAGAAATCACTCCGCTTCTGGCGAATCACTGGTGTAAAAGCTTTCAGGATCTTCGAAAGAGAGTCTGCCTGCCTTCCCGGCAGCGACCTCCCTGAGAAAAGTGTGGGCTCCTCTGGTAGTGTCGAGCGCCCCCTGTTTGGCAAGATAGTTTCTTCTTCTGCAGAACTTCTCGACAAACTCTTCTTGATTGGAGAATTCCTCACCGAGGTAATCCTCGAGGAGACCTTTCCCATACCTCTCGACAATTAGGGCAAGCACCCTTTCGAAGGCGTCAAGAGGGTCAAACTTCTCGTACGGTAGGGAACCAACCGCAAGAAGCTTCGTAGTTATGTGTGGAGATCGGAGATCTGAATATAGTATCCCCGGCGTGTCGAGAACTGCTATACTCTCCGAGACGTTTATCCACTGGACCCCTCGAGTTATTCCCGGCCTATTTCCAACGGCCAGTGATTTCTTGCCTTTGAGTCTGTTGATAAATGTCGACTTCCCAACGTTGGGCATTCCTACAACCATGAATCTCTTTTCGTAGAATCTGCTTTTCAATAACGGTACTATTTCTCTTATAATGAACTGCTTTGCGTCGGTCGATCTCAGCGAGGCTTCGACAACGTCACTTCCCTCTGACTTGAAATAGTCTCTCCACATCGAAGTGATCTTCGGATCGGCGAGATCGGATTTGTTTAGAACGACAATGCGCTGTTTCTTTTGAAACAATTTCTCTGCTTCATAGGCTCTGCTCGAAAGAGGGATTCTCGCATCGAGCAGCTCGACTATTCCATCAACCGATTTTATGTAATTCTGAATCTGTCTTTTTGCCTTCTGTATATGTCCCGGATAAAACATCTTATAACCTCCAGCGTGGATTATATCACGGTTCGGACAAGCGTTATCGGGTTGATATAATATATATGTACTTCAAAACAACACAACGATTGAATGGAGGAAAGTACATTGCGTACAAACAAAGCTTCTGTAGTGAAGATCTCGGTAAGCGGAGAAGTTGCCCATCCCTTGAGGAGAAGCCCCTTCAGACTGGAAGTCGATGGGACTCCCAGACTCTTTCCCGGCACTGGTGGAATAACCTATAACTTCGCTCTTGGGGACAGCGCATTCAAGATGGTGGGCGACCATGTTGAACCGGATGTTTCTACGAAGAACCCGGACAACGACAAAAACGCGGCATATGTCGGCTATTCCTGTATCGGCAATTCGGCCACTTTGATCAGCGGAGATGCAAAAGGGGAGAAGGGAATAGTAATAGGCAAACATGGCGGCATAAATCATGTCTTGATTCACTTCAAAGAAGACATAAAGAAGAAGATGGCGATTGGAGACAAGATACAGGTTGTCGGATTCGGCCAAGGATTGGTGCTTGAGGACTATCCTTCGATAAGGGTTTACAATATCGATCCAGAACTTCTCGATAGAATTCCCGTTGGAGAAGGAGATGGAAAGATCCACTTTCCAGTTAGGGCAATAGTACCGGGCTATCTCATGGGTTCCGGCTCAGGATCGGGAGATCCTTCCGGCGGAGACTACGACATCATTACAAATGACAGGGCACTCATAAAGAAAGTCGGTCTCGACAGGCTAAGAATAGGCGATTTTGTAGCCCTTGAGAACCACAACGATTCTTTCGGACTTGGAGGTTATATGGAGGGCTCCGTTACTATCGGAGTAGTTGTGCACGGAGACTGTATAATTACCGGTCACGGCCCCGGCGTAACGGTAGTAATGGCGGACGGCAAGGGCATAATAATCCCGGAAATAAGCGAAAAATCTAACGTGATCGACTTCATCTGATAGTCTGGACAGAATTGCCGACATATTGAATGGAGGAGAAGATGAGCGGATTCAGACCGGAAGTGTGGGTTCCTAGCAAGGAACTCGTATCTCGGGAATCTCTGAGCAGAATGATCGAAAAGCTAGACAGGATTAATGCCTTCAGGGCTTACATACAGGTTGTTAATCGCGCCGATTCTTACTACTCCTCAAATATGCTCCCTCCCGCCGAAGAATTAGTTCAAGACTTTGATGCACTTCAGATGACCATAGAAAAGGCTTGCGGAAGGGAGTTCAAGATTTCGGCATGGATGAACGTTAACCTTGTTTGGGGTTTTGGAAAGCAAAGACCCCTTTCCGAAAAGCATGTATTGAACAGGAGACCGGAATGGATCACCGTAGACGAGAGCGGCAATTCTATGCTTGAGTGTTCATCTAGCAATTTAGAAGAAGTATTCGGGCCGTACATAGATCCCGGTATCCCAGATGTGAGAGAATTCACTGCCCAAATTGCTTCGGAAATTTCAAATTACGATGTGGAAGAGGTTCATCTTGACTTCATAAGGTACCCGTTCAAGAGCTTCGGCTACAATCCGCTTGCTCTGGCTGAATACAGAAAGTGGCTCAATCGAGAGGAACTTATCGAAAGTAAGGACACCTTCGTTCGCTTCAGAATCTATTCCATCACGAGACAGGTCTCGATGATCTCCGAAGTCGTAAGAGCCAAAGGGAAAAAGTTATCCTGTGCGGTCTACGATGATTATTCAGAAAGAGCTGTAAGTGATCGTCTGCAACCCTGGATAGAGTGGTTGAAGAGCGGGTTGATTGATTCGGCCGTCGTTATGGCATATGGAAAGGAACCGGATGAAGTGATCACCAGGATAGAGAAGATCCGCAGTCTTCATGGATCGCTGAAAGATATTAGAATCGGACTTGGAGCATTCAATTACACAGGTCGATGGGACGAGTTCGCTGAACTGATCAAGAGGGTTCAGAAGCTAAGACCGGACGAGATCACGCTTTTCGCCCTTGGCTCAGTTGATGAAGAACTTCGCAAAAAGTTAAGGGCGCTTTAGAAATTTGAAAGTGAGGCGATTGAAATGCGTAAAGCACTGCTAGTCGTAGATGTTCAGAACGACTTCTATGAAACCGGCGCACTGCCCGTAAACGATGCAAGCAAGATCAACACAGTGGTAAACAGAACAATGAAAGACCCCGTGTACAAGGTGATAGTTGCGAGCCAGGACTGGCATCCTTCGAATCACATGAGCTTTGCGGTCAATCATGGGAAAGACCCTTTTACACCGTTTGACAACGGAAAAGGGATCGGCCCCGTTTTGTGGCCTGTTCACTGTCAACAGGGAAGTCATGGAGCAGAGTTTCATCAAGACATAGAGAGTTGGCGCTTCGACTATATAGTAAGAAAGGGGACTCACCCCCACGTCGACAGCTACTCGATTTTCAGAGAGAACGATGGAACACAGCTTGGAACCGACGGACTTCTCAAGGCACTTGGAATCGAGGAACTGGACATTTGCGGGCTTGCTCTTGACTACTGCCTAAAATATACCGTTCACGATGCCCTCCTGGCAGGCTTGAAGATAAACGTAATAATGAACGGAACAAAAGGGGTTGAGGCTAACCAGGGCGATGTTCAGAGAACACTAGAGGAATTCAGGAACGCGGGAGTGGAATTGATTGAGAGATGAGTTGTAAGACCGGGGTTGGGGGTAGCAGGTAGGGGGTTGGAAAGAGCGAAAAATCAGTTGCAAGATGCAAGTTCCAAGTTGCAAGTAAAAAGACCTAACAAGACGGGTCTCGTCTCGAGTCTGGGGTTTCGTGAACAAAACCGGGTCACCAGTTCAAGGTTTTGCTGCAACTTAGGAAGTTATCCAAACATCGACTTTCGGAAGCTCCTCACTCTGTCATCCCGAACTTGTTTCGGGATCTGGATTTGATCTTCTCGGTAGGTACGAAGGACCGTTGACGGATAACGTGGTTTTTAGCAGCGTTCATCCGCTCTTTCCCCGTGAAGCGGGCATTGCGACCTGGGCAGTTCTTGCCCAGCCTTGCGTCCACTGATGCTCCTCAGTGCATTGCGTCCCGGCACGATCTTTGCCGGCATTGCGTCCAATGTTCTATAAGTGCATCACTTCCCTGCGGAGTCGACCTTGCGTGGGCCGATGCTTTTCGGCGCCTTGCGTCTAATCACAACAACATTACTCCCAGCTCTCGCTGATGACCGTAGACCGTTGACAGACAACTTTTATCAAGTCTCGTATATTGAAGTCACACTCTCGATAATGAGTTTTATCTACTTCTCTCTCTTACCCCTTAATCCAGACCAGGCTCTAACTTGGTTTTTTCCGAAACTCTTTTCTCTCTAATAGAGCATCTTTCTCACCTTTTCGAGAGCTATATCCTGGAGACCGTAGCCTTCGTACTCGTTTTTCATGAGATCTCGGTCTCCCTTGCCTGCCAGAAGAGAGTTGAGCCTCGCGGCCACAGTTGAATCGTTCAAAGCGAAGATATCTTCGTAGTATCTTAGAAGATCGTTGAGAATCTCCTTTTCTCTCTGGAGGTAGAACTTGAGATGGTAATCCTCGGCTCTGTAGAACTCGGTCATTCGCGAGACTTCTGTGGCCGCCTTCCTGCCGGCTTCGTTCTCCTTCGAATCAATGAACATTTCGGCGGTCTCTTTCTGTTGCTCACTGTTATAGAGAATTAGAGACATGTATTGAACCTTGTAATTCACATAAGGGTTGTGAGAAAGCCAAAAAAGCTCCAAAAGTTCTTCGTACGAGATTACTGAAGAATCAAACTGTATCTGAACTACCTCAGTGTGGTCTCCAAGAGAATAATAGCTTGGATTAACCTTCGTGCCTCCTGCGTATCCAACGGTGGTTTTATATACTCCGCTTATCCCTCCAAATACCGCTTCAGAACCCCAGAAACAGCCCAATCCGAAGGTTGCGGTTTCTAAGTTTTCTGGCAAATTAGCATCAACTGCTGGTATTTCAGTACTGGCCATAGTAAACACCCCTATCAATGCGAGTAGAAACATTATTGAGACAATCCTTTTCATAAATACCTCCATGTAATTCTAGACAAATATTATCGGTCTTCTTATGACTATTTAGAATGGTTACAAGTTCAAGGCATGGGTTATCCGTCGGGCTGTTCACCGTTCACGAGAAGAGCCGCTCGCCGATTGCTAAGAGACGCTGAAAGCTGGAAAGGCCGGGGTTGGGGTTGCGCGTTCGTGGTAGGAAGAGCAAGAGAAACTGGTTGACCGTTGAGCAGTTCTCCGTTCTCCGAATAAAAAACTTGTACTTCGTTCCAGAGCGAGGATCTGTTCTTCGTTCTTCGTCAAATCGTGAAGCAAGAGCATCCGGATTCCGACCTGGAGCTTTGTCGGAATGACGGAATCTATCCTTTTTTGAATAATCATTCGCTGTCATCCCGAACTTGTTTCGGGATCTGGGTTTTGGAGAAACCGTGGTTGGGGGTCGCGGTTCGTGGTAGGAAAAGCAAGAGAAACTGGTTGACCGTTGAGAGGTTCTCTGTTCGCCGAGGAGAGCCTTGAAGCAAGAGCATCCGGATTCCGACCATGAGCTTTGTCGGAATGACGGAGTATAGCATTTTCGCATTAATCGTTAGTTGTCATCCCGCTGAGCCTGCCCCAAAATGCCCCTGTTTGGGGTCTCTGTTCAGGGTTCCTGTTTGGGGCCTTTGTTAAGGGTCATCCCAAACTTGTTTCGGGATCTGGTTTTGAACCGATCGGGGTTGCAGGTAGGTGGTTGCAGGTTGGAAAAGAGCTACGGAACACAAGATGCTGATAATAGTTCATGATGTTGGTATGTGATGTTTGATCTTGATCTTCATACGTCTACCCTCATACCTCTGACCTCTTTAGTTTCTTTGATCTTATCGAAGGACAGGCTCTTCTCGGAAGACCGTTGACGGATAACGTGGTTTTCATCAGCGTACAGCGGTAATTACGAGGGACGGGTCCATGTTCTTGGGAAGGACCAAGGATGGTTCTTCATAGCATTCAGCGGGTTCTCCGCTTTTAAGCGTGCAGCGGCTCTTCTCCCGCAAAGCGTAACGGCTTCTTCGTCTCTCTTCTCGAGAACGTTCTCTCCAATCAAAAGGGATAGAAGCCAAGATCAATTGCGTTCTTTTCGTATATCTTTTCCATGAGGTCTTTGACAAGAGTAACATGCCCTTTTTCCCAGTTCATTAGCTTTACCATGAGTTTCTTTGCACTCGTGTCTTCCACGTTTTTGGAGGCATTTTCGTAGTAATCAACAAAATCCCTCTCAATGAGGTAGGCCATTCTTAAAATCGAAAGATCGGCAAGATCGCTGCTGTAAGAGTTGTTTGAGAGCGCTTGCGATTTCAGCCTCTCTACGAATATCTCCTCCGCTTCTTCCTGTAGGGCAAAATCAACCTCCTTGTTATCTTCAAGAGCTTCGATCATACCCTCAATGAACTTCACATGAGAGTCTTCCATTTCCATAAGATATTCGAAGGTCTTTTTGGCAACGGATTGATTGACCTTCTGCATATTATTTTTATAGAACTCCCGGCCTGATTTTTCGAAACTGAGTGCTACCTCCAGAATGCTCTTGAAATCGCTCATCACTTCACCCCTTTACTAAGGTACTCGTCGATACCAACTGCCGCTTTGTGACCGTCGGCAACGCCATGAATGATGTCCGGACCATTCACGATATCTCCTCCCGCAAAAAGCCAGGGAAGATCTGTTTGACCTTTCTCGTTAACGAGTATTCTTCCCCTTACGAACTGTATCTTCTCTCTGATCGATTCTGGAAGATAATCGTAGTCCGGCGCCTGACCTATTGCCTCAACAATCATTTTTCCTTCGATCATACTTTCGTCGCTTTCATCGAATCTTGGGTTGAATCTTCCGTCTTTATCAAAGACTGCTGTGCAAGCAATCGTAGATAATCCGAAGACTTTGCCGCCCTTGAGACAGACTTCCTTCGGTCCTCGACTAGGGAAGAATTTGATTCCCTCTTCCCTTCCCTCTACTATCTCCTCAAGGTCGGCTGGCATCTCATCCGAGGATTCGAGACATGTTACTTTGACATCTATCGGCATTCCTTCCATCTTCTGGAGACGGGCAACGCTACGAGCCACGTCCATTGCAACGTTGCCTCCGCCTATTACGACAAGGCTTTCTGGCACCTCCGGTTTCTTGCTTGAATCCCCTCTGAGATAATCGCGAATAGACTCGAGAAGAGGCATGGCCATCAAAACCCCTTCGCTGTCAGCTCCTTTGACTCCGGTGCTTCTTCCCTTCATGAACCCCGTTCCGAGAAAGACCGCATCGAACTTCTCATGAAGGTGTTCTATAGTGACGTCCTTTCCAACTGTCTTGCCGCATTCGATCTTCACACCCAAGGCTTCTATTACTTCTAAGTCTGCATCCAATGCTTCATCGGGGAGACGATAGCGTGGTATACCATACCTCATGACACCGCCCGCATGCTCTTTGCTTTCATAGACTGTAACAGAGTAGCCCATTAGCGAAAGGTAATATGCGGCAGACAGACCGGCCGGGCCACTGCCTATTATCGCAACTCTGCCACTTCCCTTTCTGACTATCTCTTGTTCTTTCGCATATCTTATAACGTCTTCCGTCTTCTCCTGATCCATGAGATATCTCTTCAGCCATCTTATGGCAACGGGCTCTCCCCTGTTACCTATTGAACAGACGGTCTCACACTTGTGGGTACAGACGCGTCCACAAACCGACGGCAAAGGATTGGTCCTGTATATCCATTCGACGCCCTTTTTTGTATCGTTCTTGAAGACGCTCTCTATGTATCTAGGAATATCCATTTTTGCCGGGCAGGCATCTATGCAGAGTTCGCAGTCCACACATCTTGCCGCCTCCGCTATGGCCTGCTCTTTCGAGAATCCCTTGACAAATTCTATAAACGACTGAACTCTCTCTTCACCCGAGAGCTCTTCCATTTCTACCCTTTCAAGATCGAGCAGTTCCGAGTTTTCGTCGCGTGAATAGCCTATAGGTTGACTATCATGATGGATGCCAGTTTCATCTGGTAGGAAGAAAAAACTATCAGGGTCGTCGGATATATGAATATACTCCCTGGTCATGTTCAGTGAACCCGTCGTACATATGTCAACACACATTCCGCAGAACGAACATCTTCCATAGTCTATAGCCGGTCGCTGTGCCTTCTTTCCGATATCGACCGTAATATCCACTGGCACCATCTTAATGGCGTCGGTGGGGCATATCTTTGCGCAAGTTCCACATCCGGAGCATTTGTCCCAATCGTTAACGTGGAACCCCCTGTATCTTTCGGCTGCTTCGCGATAAACCTGTGGAACTTTTATTGTAACCGGCTTCGTGAACAGTCTCTTCCAGGCTACAGTAGGACCCCAGAAAGTCTTTTTGAAATCATCGTATACGCTCACGTTACCAGCCCCCTATCTGTCGATCTCTGGCGGACAGAAGTCCATAGTGGTTAGCCAGAGAGCAACGTCTTCTATTCTTGTGCCTGCTAGCAGTTTCTCGACACCGTACAAACCCTGAGGAAAGGAAGCCCCTCTGACGTTTATCCTGTAGGGTCTTTCCCCTCCATCTGAGACAACAAAGTATCCGTACTCGCCCCTGGATGACTCTATGTGAGTGTAGACAGTTCCCTCCGGCACCCTCCATCTGAGAGCGCTGCCAGATGAGATCTTTGCGTTCACAGGTCCCTCCGGCATTTTCTCAAGTACCTGCCTCAGTATCCTGATACTCTGCATCATCTCATAGTATTTCAAAGTGAATCTGGCAAATGCATCCCCTTCAGTTGCGGTGGGAATGTCGAAAGCCACACTGTCATATTTTGCATAAGGATCGATCTTTCTTATGTCATAGGGCAGACCTGTTGCTCTCAGTCCCACGCCGGTTACACCTATTTCCAGCGCCTCTTCTCTGGTTAGAAGCGCGAGACCCTCTGTCCTCGTTCTGATTATCCTGTTTTTCAGGAGCAGGTTCTCAAATTCATCGCTCCTGCTTTCTATGTAATCCAGGAATTCAACTATCTCAGATTCTATCCCTTCGGGCAGATCCTTTCTTACACCCCCAGGAACGATATACATGTGATAGACCCTTGCGCCTGTAATTTTCTCGAAAATATCTAGAATCCTGTCCCTGTCGGCAAGAGTCCAGTGCGAAATCGTGTAGAGACCCGTAGATCCTCCGACTCCACCCAAAGCCATTAGATGGGAAGCTATTCTCGCCAGCTCGAGAATTATCATCCTTATCCAGTGAGCCCTTTCTGGCACTTCCGTCCCGGTGAGCGCTTCGACTGCCATTGCGTAAACCATTTCGTTTATGTCCGGTTCGGGCACGCAGATTCGGGGGATCAAGGCCAGGTTTTGCATCCAGCCTCTTCTCTCCATCAACTTCTCGAAGCCCCTGTGAAGAAAGCCAGGAACGAGTCTCGATCTGACGACGGTGTCACCCTCCACGTAGAGGTGAACGCTTGAATTGCCATGCATCCCGGGGTGGTTAGGGCCCAAGAACAGCTTGACTTCCTTACTCATTCTCATCGCCCCCTTCGACCAGGAACTCTGTTTCGTAACTCCTGTCCGGAAAGTGCTCGTTTGAATATTTCTGCGGATCGAAGTCTTTTCTCATCGGTGGCATTTCCTTCCAGTTTTCGAGTATGAGTGGTTTGAGATCGGGGTTGCCATCGAACACTATACCAAAGAACTCGTGAACGTCTCTTTCATAAAACCTTGCTGTAGGCCAAAGGTGCATCACGCTAGTAATGACGGGCCTGTCTCTACTAACAGAACTCTTCACCAACAGAGTCTCTCCCGTCTCCCATCTGAAAAGGGTGTAGAACACCTCGAAGACTCCGTCTTTTATCCTATCGACGCCGGTTATTAATGAGAGATGAGAGAAGCCTTTTCTCTTCAGGAGCTCAAGAACCGCGTTCAGCATTGAAGCTTCAACGGATACGATCGACTCACGGGCGGTTACTTCCTTGACCGACAATTCTCCGGCAATAGTCGTCACTTCTGCAAGTATCTCATTCATGAAATTCATCGTGTACATACACCTCCCCGAGAGCCTCTATCTGATTCTTCTTGTACCAATCGTTCTTCTCCTGATACTCTTTCCAGCCGTTGGCCTCTCCTCTGTCAATCTTGCTCATCAGCGCGGTGAATCCGCTTACTATAGCTTCCGGGCGGGGCATACAACCGGCCAGATAAAGATCCACCGGCACATAGAGATCCAGTTTGTTTATCGTTGCGTACGAGTCGTAGTATATTCCCCCATTCAGCGTGCAAGAACCAAAGCCGACTATATACTTCGGCGACTGCATCTGTTCGTACGAATAAATGACTCTCCTGAGAGTCTTCGTACTTAGGTATCCTGTGATTAACATAATGTCAGCCTGCCTAGGAGTTGCCATAGGCCCAATCCCGAGACGCTCCATATCGAAGCGCGAAGTCATCGTTGGAGGCAGCTCTATAGCTCCACATCCGGTACAGTAATAAAGCATCCACAACGAGCGTGATCTGAGCATATTTGCTACTTTTTCCCATGCTTTGCGTTCTTCGCTCATGCCATCACCTCCCCATCACAAAGACCACTATGATTACTTGAACGAAGGAGAGAATGAGCGGCCATTTCCAGTAGAATTTGATCGCCTGCTCGACCCTGAATCTTGGAATAGTGGCGGAGATGATTACTATGGAGAAGTACACTATAAGGAACTTCAAGAGGAATTCCCATAAAGTCCTACCGCCTCCAAGGAAGAGGTTCACAAACAATCCGATCTCAATGAATGTCGCAAATGCGTGCTGGATCATCAGCATACCGAGATACTTCCCGCTGTACTCCACAAGTGGTCCGGAAGCTATCTCGGCCGGTGCAATGAAGGTGTCGAAGGGCTTCTTTCCGAGCATCCCTATCAGAGAAATAAAGGCAACTACTCCGCCAATCGGCATTAACCAAGCGTTGTAAGCGCCCTGCGCTATCTGGATGCTTACAAGATCGGATAGAGATGAAGTCCCATGGTGGAAAAAGACCCCGAGAATCACTATCATGAAGGGAAGTTCGTATCCAAGCATCTGGGCCAGTGCCCTTCCGATTCCTATGGATGCATTTGGATTTCCCGACCCTACGGCAGACATCGCCATTCCAAGAAGGCCAATTGCCAGAAGATAGATCACTACAAAGACATTGTCGATTCCCGGAAAGACGGCGAGACTGCCGGCCGGGACGAAGAAGACCGTCGCAATCGTCCCTCCCAGAGCCATAAGTAAACCAAAGTCGAAGATGAAGCCGTGGGAAATCGAGTGCTTCGTCAGAGACTTGAAAATATCTATGAAGTTCTGCCAGAAAGGCGGGCCGTATCTTCTCTGAATTCTTGCATCTATCTTTCTTGCAATTCCTTCAAGGGTTACGGTATATACGAACGCGACTATTAGAAGCGCGATCCCCGAAAGTATTGTGATTATGATATTCATAAACATGTCATCACCTCAACCACCAGAAGGCGCCAAGAAGCACAATAACAGTCAAAGCAATGTATACCTGAGGATTACGGTTGAAAAAGACTGCCTTGAACAGGGCTCCAAGCTCCTTAATCTTCTCAGAAGTCGATGAAAGCCAGTTTTCCATCGAAGGCCACTTTTCGAATAACCTGTCGAACGGCCTGTACATCCTGTAAGAAAAGTGATAAAGCTCTGCGGTGTACAGAAAATCCCCGCCCGTGTAATTGTCTAGAAGATCTACCTGTCTGGCCTTCTTTGCGCGCATGAAGATCAACAACGATATCACGAAGCCTATCGCGAAGGCAGTCGTAACCAAAACTGAATCCCATTCCCCAGTAAGTGCGACAATTCTCGAGAAAGTCACGTCGACAGTTCCTCCGCCAACCGATTCCGTAATCCTGTTGATCGATCTTATAGCGTTGCTCGGGAAGACTCCCCAGAAAACAGTAAGAAATGTCAGAAAGGCCATCGGAGCAAGCATAATCAGCGGCGCTTCTCTAACTTTCTCATGTTCGGGCTTCAGTTGTCCCAGGAAAATCCCCGCTAGAGGTTTGAAGACATACATGAATGACCCTATGCTTCCAAAGAAAGCGGCAAAGGCTAGAAACGGCAAACCATCCTGCACTAGCTGCTGATAGATCAACCACTTCGACACGAATCCGCTTGTAGGAGGAATTCCAGCCACCGAAATAATCGCAACGAGATAAACGGCGAAGGTGACGGGCATCTTCATTATGAGTCCTCCCATCTCGTGCATTTTCGTAGTCTTTGTCCTGTAGGCTACCGCAGCTATCGCCATAAACATGGCGGCAGATGCCATTGCGTGGTTGAGAATGTGCATCATCCCTCCGGCAGTCGCGTAGGTTCCACCAATGGCGAGGGCCAACACTATATAGCCTGAATTGCTTACAGTCGAAAAGGCGATGAGTTCTTTGGCGTCTTCCATTCGTATAGCCATAACCGTTCCCACTACTATCGAAATGCCCCCAAGGAGGGCAAATCCATAATTTACGATCGGAATGCCGTTAAAAAGGGGAAGTTTGCCGAAAACCTTAAAGGAGGGGAAAACAATCGTCATGGTGAAGAGCAGAAAGCCACCGAGTTTTGTGAGTCCTCCGGAAAGGATGGGGCTGAATTCGTCTGGTGCAGAAGAATGTGAGCCCCTAAGCCATGTATGGAGAGGGAAAGTTCCCATCTTTGCAAGAACCATTACCGCCAAGGCTATGAAGATTGTGAGCTGAACACCGATCGGTTGGCTCTCGATCTTCAAAGCCACACTGGAAAATTCGACGGTTCCCAGCCTGCTTTCCATATAAAAGATCGCGAACAACATTGAATAACTTCCCACCGCCGCGATAGCGGCATACTTTATCGCCTCTCCAGTCGACTTTTCCTTGTCTTGAATTATGAGAATCAGAGAGGCCCATGTGGAAATCTCCCAGAAGATCATCAAAGTAAGGAAATCGGCCGAGAAGACCGCACCGACCACTCCTGAAGTTACAAGACTAAGCAGAAAGACCTTGGCGGGGCTTTTCTTTAGAGGAAGCATGAAGACCGCAGTCATGGATATAATTAGCATCACTATCGAAGCGAAAAACCAGTTAACGGGGGTCATAGAGAAATTGAAGTTGAGTCTTCCAGTTATCCCAACCACTTCATATGATGCTCCGTTACCTCCCCAGAAAAATACATAGACAAAGATAAATATCTGGAACGCGGCGTACGCAACATATGCAGCATTCTTCTTAAATTTCGAAACCAGAAAGAACAACGGAGCGGCAAAGAGAGATGCCGCTATCACAAAGAGTATATTCATCTACATCCCTCCCAGAATGGCCTTTCCGATTGCCAGAACGCCATTTACAAGAGAATCCGCGGCTCTCTCAAACATTGTGAAAGCCTCCCCGGAGCTTACCCCGAGGAAGACTATAACCGTACTTAGCACCAGCCCGAAGGCAACGAACTCCACCGATGGAACCATTCTCTTCTCAGGCGTATGAGCTGTTCCGACCGGCTTGAAGAAGGAGAAGATCCAACTGAAGTAATATGTAACTTCAATGGCCGCTGCAATGAGAATTACTACAGGAACGGCGATAGAGGTTTCGAAACTGGCCGAGATTGCGTTCAGCTTTCCCCTGAATCCGAAGAAGAGTGGCATACCTGCGATAGAAAGCGCGGAGACAACGAATGTTACCCCGACTATCGGTGACTTTCGGCCGTACCCGTTAAGGGTGTTTCTATCGTCTCGGCCCAGTTCATCTATAACCTGGTCGTCAACGGAGAATAGCATAAATTTAGAGAGGGCGTTGTTTATAAGAAGCATTATCGATGCCGTGATTGCCTCAATGCTCCCGATCCCTACAAGAAAGATCGCTAGGCCCGACTGAGCAATGCTTGAATAGGCAAGCGTTCTTCTCAACGACTTCTGACTGAAAGCAAGGACCTCGCCTACAAGGACAGTTGCCGTTCCAAGAAGAATGACGAGAGTCATCGCGCGATCATCTCCAACGGCGAGAAGGACCTTTGAAAATGCATTCACCATTGCGAGCGGATAGACCGACGCAAGAACCAGTGTCGCCACACGCGACGATTTCGTCAGAACGTCGGGAACCCAACCGTTGAAGGGGAGCAATTTCGATTCGACGCCAAGACCCGCAACAATAAGAAGTGAAGAAACTAGTGTCACATCCCCGCTTATCTGGCCGGACGATACCCTGGCAGCAAGTTCGGAAATGTTCAGAGTGCCCGCTGCCCCGTAAAGAATCGCAATCCCAAGAAGATACAACAGCGATCCTACCGATCCTATCATCAGATACTTGAAAGATGCAACCTTTGAACCGCTGCCTTCTCCAGTAGATGCAAGAAGATAGGCGGAGATACCGGCGATCTCGAGAAAAACGAAGAGGTTGAAGAGATCGTTTGTCAAGAGGACCCCGTTCAGTGAGGCAAGAGCCACCAAGAAAACCACCGAGTACTTCGTTGTCTCATTCCCTTTTCGTAGGTAACTCAACACTGCAAAAAGAAAGAGAATATTTGCAACGGGAAGCAAAAGCTTCGTAGCGTCGTTGACGAGCAAGCTGATACCATACGGAGCCTTCCACCCGCCAATAGAGAAGCTTGTATCGGTGAGGAACATTACTCCGAAAACCCCAGCGAAAGCGTTGAAGAAGGCTGCTACAAGCAGAGCCCAACCGGATACACTTCTCCAGAAGGCGCTCACAAAGGCCAGCGCGAGGGGTATCGCAATTAACCATACGGGATTCATTCGGAATCTCCTCCTCTACTCGAGAGCTCCGAGATATCTATCGTGCCCCTTGATTTGTTTACAGAAACAATAAGCGCAAGTGCGAGGGCTGTTATGCCAACCCCGATGACTATAGAAGTCAGAACTAGAGCCTGGGGAAGAGGATCAACAAAGAGAAGAGACGAGTTGTCGCTGACCGAAGAAAGAATAGGAGCTGCTCCCCCTTCTATGTAACCAATAGAGACAATGAAGAGGTTGACTCCGATCTCTGCGATATTTAGAGATATTATTAGCTTAACGAGATTTTTCTGCGAAAGAAGGCCGTATAAACCCACGGCTACCAGCATCATAGAGAAGTACTGGATCATACTTCATCGCCCCCTTCCGAAATGAAGTCATCTACAATTCCGGAAAGCTCTGCTCCAACCTTGAGACCGATTACAGAGTAAACAACCGGTATAATTCCTGCGCTGAAAAGCTCTCCTACCACACCCGTGGGAAGGAAATTCTTAAGGAAGGAACCTGAGATCAACAGGCCGGCTATACCTATGAGAACGTAGAGAAGTCCCATTGTACCCTCCAGTATCTTAAGTCCCTTTGAAGCCCTCTTTTCATCGTCAACCGCAACGAGCAGCAAGAAACCGGCTGCGATTATTGCTCCACCGGGGAATCCTCCGCCCGGTGTTAGATGGCCGTGAACGAATATGTATATCCCCAGCACCATTAGCAATGGGGAGATTACGCGCGAGGCGGTCTTGACAACTGGACTGACAGATATTGCCGAACGAATCCTCTTTCTCCCCCCTCCAAGAAGCAGTCCAACCCCGGTCGCCGAAATGAAGAGAACCGTCACCTCTCCAAGGGTGTCGAATGATCTGTAATTGACGACTATCGAAGTAACCATGTTTGCCGAACCCGTTTCGGCGTTTGCAGTTACTCCGAACTTAATCTCATCTTCATTACCATTGACCGATTTCTCGATGTATTTCGCTGAGACTCTTTCCGAGAGCTTCACATCACCGTATCCTGGAATCCCCATAGAATCTGAAGAGTCGGTATTCAGAACGGTTACGATCATGAAGAAGAAAAGAAGAGCTATAAGTGCAGAGATCATCCGCTTCATTCTACATCAGCTCGTTTCAGCTTCCTAAGGGAGAGGAGGAATATGGCCGTAGTGAGGCCGGCTCCAACAGAAGCTTCCGTTATTGCGACATCCGGAGCTTTCATGATAACAAACAGTATGACAGACAGAAGCCCCATTGCGGAGAGCATTATCACGGAAGTCAACAGCTTATTCGCCTCAATCGCGAAAATAGCCAGTCCCACCATTACCACTCCGATTATGAACGAGAATACGTTCACTCTTCCCCACCCCCTTTGGGGAGACCGTCCGGTTCCTTATGAGATTCCTGATAAGTTATCGGTATTATTCCTTTCTTCAGGGCCGTTCTGGCTATCGCTGAACTCCCGACAGGATTTGTAATAGCAATGAAGGCGACTATGATTATGGTCTTCAGCAGCCACTGTGGATTTATCAGTCCCACACCGAGTATCACGGAGAACGAACCCAGTGTAGTTGCCTTCGTTCCGGCCTGCAGCCTGTTGAAAACATCGGGCATCCTCAGCATTCCAAGGCCTCCCAGGAAAAAGAAAAATGTGCCTACAGATAAGAGCCCATATCCCACAATATCTAGTATGATCATCTTCTCCCCTCCAGATACCTGGCAACCACTATGGTCTCAAGAAACGAGAGCGCAGCATAAACAAGCGCTATATCTAGAAAGAGAGGATTGCCATCGATTAGAGAAAACAATACTATTGCACTAGTAATCATCACGTTCAATATATCCAGTGCTGCGACTCTGTCGGGAACCGTCGGCCCTCTCAGTAATCTGTATAGAGTCAGAGCGGCGCCAATGAGTATTAGCGAAAAGAAGATGGAGAAGCCTATCATTCGAAGATCCCCCCTATTCTCTTCTCAAACTTTCCCGAGATCTCTTCTCTTATTCTCTCGGGTTCACTGGTCTTCTTGTCTATCCAGTGAACCAGGAGACGGTCTTCACCAATGTCAACTGTCAAGGTCCCAGGTGTGAGAGTTATTGAGTTGGCCAGAGTGAGCTTCGAGATCTCCCCTTTCAAATCCGTTTCAACTTCTACCATCGAAGGGTTTATCGGAAGAGAAGGATTCAAGACTCTTTTGGCTACATCGATATTTGCCTTTACCATTTCCATAATGAAGATTGGAAGGAAGGAGAATACGAATCTGAAGACGCGAACAGGAAAATCCAGACCGATCCGGAATCTTGAGTACTTGCTCAAGATTATGGCTACAACAGTCGAAACCACAAGCCCAAGAAGTATCTCGGCAAGGGCAAAACTCCCGGCTAAGCCCAGCCAGATGATAAAGGAGATCACCAGTAGAGAGATGAATTGCAGGGCCATTACACCACCCCTTTATGTGAAATTTGTGAAATATTCCACTTACTAATGAAAGTATCATACCATAAACTGGTATAGGGTATTACAATTCTTCTTTTCATGTTTCCACATCACTACCCCTGCAAGAAACCGAAAAACCACTGAACTTTCGTAACCCTATCGATCTGGGGAGAAAATATGTGTCCATGATAATTCAATAAGCAACTCGAATGACCTAAAAGATAGACTCTAACCATTTTCGCCTCTGGTTCTTTTCTTGAAGACGAATATTGAAAAGTCGTGTGAGAACTCGTTGCCGGAAAAGGCTTTCATGATTTGCCCCACCTTCTCGATCGGAAATTCCAGCGTAAGGGCCTTTTCGATTTCCCCACGGTTCTTTGCTCTCCATTTTGTTCTCACAATCCTTTCCAAAAAGCCCTTAGATGCGAAGTAATCGGAAATCTCTTTTTGAAGCCCTTTAAGGTCCCGACCATATGATAGTTCGAGAAAGTCCGCATACTGGCCTGAAGAGTAGTTGTTCTGAATATTGAAGAAATACCCGCCGGTCTTCAGGACCCTTTTGACTTCTTCAATCCCCTCTTCACAACTCTCTGTGTATTTCATGGGCGGGCCAAAGAAATACGCAAGTCTGGCGTGCACGATATCTGCCAGATCAGATTTCAGTGGAAGGTCCTCAGCAAATCCCTTCAACACACAGAAGTTCGATCTGAAGTCACGGGCTTGCCTCGATATCAATTGTTTTAACATTCCCGAATCCGGCTCCACGGCGTAAACCATGGAGGCAGTGCTTGCGTACATATGTGAATGAAAGCCTGAGCCTGCTCCAACATCGACAATCACGCTGCCTTCGAAATCGCAGAACTCTTCCATAACCTTCTCTATTTTCCTTTCTGGGTCGATCAATTCATTCTGAAGCTCGTACAGCTCCGGATTTGTTGAACCGGCATAGAAGTAGAGATTTGGCATCTATATCCTCCTGGAATTATCTTAACAAAGAGACCCCTTTCGGGGTCTCACGATACTCCTTAAAAACTTTTATCAAACTGGCCTGAGCGTTCCGGCAAAAACCTGCCACGCAAGGACACTCTTGGCAACAAGGCTGAGAAGAACATACATACTTTCGCCGAAGAGGTAGTTCTTCCAGGGACCGATCTTCTTGTACTGAAGAAACATGTTTATCGCAAAGCTGTTGAAGAAAACTAGGAAAGTAATGAGAATCGCATAAACAAAAGACGGGAATTCAACATTAGCCTTTCCAAGAGATGTAAAGAAGTATACGAAGACAGCTATCCATGTGACCGCCCCGGCAATACAGCCGAAGATAAAGGCCGTCCAGTTTGTCCTTTCGGTTGTCTGATTGTGAAGTTCCATCATAAGCCCGAAGAGGTTCATTAGGGCGTTGACAGTGAACAGCAGCATGAGGCTAACTATGTCAAGCATACCCGAGAACATAGCGATGGCAACAATCATCACCGAAGAGCTGATGGAATACTCGTACCATCTGGCGTAATTAATTCCTTTCTGAAGATTTCTTGCGTACCACCCAAAGCCAAAGGTTGAGACTATGAAATGCGCTATGGCGGACATGAAGAGGAAACTCGCGATGAAAGGACCCATCTTCAGATCCATGAAGTTCTCGGTTGATGGAACCAGTCGCATTATCTCCCGGTCAAACTCCAGGTAGTTTCTCGTAATCGTCAAAGAAGAATCGTTGCTTACTATCAGCATTATGATTCCCTGAACAAGGTGGAGAAAACCCATTATCAAGTTGTATATACGAAGCTTTTTGTAAACGGATTCCATTTACTTTCCCCCCCTTTTTCATAGCATGAAGAAATATTAACACAAATGATTGATTTGTTGAGTCATAAAAATCCACACTATTAGATAAAAGATGAAAAGTCGAAAGACGTCATTGGAGCTTGTCTTTCACGATTAGACGCGATTGAATTCGGCCGTTTTGACATTCCTCCTCTATGAAATACAAGAGAAGAGTTTAGCTGAAAACAGGACTTCTTCTTTGGATCCTTTCTTCCCGTTTGATCCTTTCTCTCTGGAGATCGTCAAATACCTACACTGTTAGGTTTTCTAACAGAAGCAGAATAGGCGGTATTTATCGCTTTCAAAGACTATCACATAATCTCTTTAATAATGACGATTGTATTTGTGGCTTTCTATGGAACTCTTCTTGCCGGCATAGGAGATTCAGAAGAATCAAATATCCCGATAATTAAACTGAATCAGCTACGAACAACGCTTGAAGGCCCAACTTGTGGAGAAAGCTTTGACCGGTTATACATGGCACTACTATTCATCAGAAGCTAACGCCTTTTCACTTTTTTCGAAGGAAAGCTCCGTTGACCAATCTGAAAAAGCTGTCCAAGGTGGCGGTTCGAAAGTGACCTGGTTATTCAGTCCAGAAACCTTGGGAAGCTTTGCGATTATTTTCAAGCTCTACAGAGAATGGGAAGGCGAAGAAAAAGCTGTTGACATAAGGGTATTCAATGTAGAAATGGATGACAGAACTCTAAGTGAGTGTATTCTTGATTATGTAACGGTCCTTGACAGTTCTCCGGGTTTCATAAGTCGGGTGATCTATTCGCAGCCACTACTGAGGAAGACTTATCGGCTGGATTTTCATGGAGCGTGCGGAGAGATAGCGAAATCCTGAGACTCATAGATAACAGGTACATCGACCCTTCGAAGAGCCAATCTTCTCCCGGTAACATCTCGAACTTTCCAATGGCAACCGCCGAACCCGGAAAGCGGTTATTCGATTTCGAAGCTCTAAAAATAGGAGTCTCTCTAATAGAGTTCGAATTCTATAGCACGGTTGAAAACCATGGAAATGTTTCGACACTTTACGCGGGTGTCTCTGTCGAATAGCGATGAGAGATCTGAAAATGTTTTCAGAAGCACATTATTACATTAACATGAGCAACGATATGCCACAAAAGACATAATACTCAAATGGACAGTTTCCTTTTCAGCGGGGAAATGTGGCGATACCTCCTGATATACTAAATGCAGAGATTATCTTCTGTCGGTAAGCGAAAGAAGGGGTATTTTACCGTGTTTGAAAGACTAATGACAGAAAAGGTCTTGACAGTAATTAGGGGTCTTACGCTTGATCAGTCGAGGAAGTTGTGTGAAATGCTGCTGGAAAACGACTTGACGATTCTGGAAGTCAGTTTCTCCGACGAATCTTCATCTGAGATACTGCACGAACTCAAGAAGGAATTCTACGGAAAGCTCGTGATCGGGGCCGGTACAGTATACGATGATACGGCTTATTCGAGAGCGCTTCGCTCGAATGCCGATTTCGTTCTCAGCCCTGGATTTAGTGAGAAAATCGCAAAGTTGTCGACAAGGGATGGAATAAGTTATATACCCTGAGTCTACACTTCTACAGATATACAGACGGCGCTGAATAACAGATTCAGCTTTCTGAAACTCTTCCCCGGCGATGCAGAGGGTCTGAATTTGCTAAAAGCGTACAGGGGTCCGTTTCCCACAGTCAAATTCATGCCTTTCGGTGGAGTAACGGCCGAAAACGCTACAGAATACATGAAAGCAGGCGCCGTTGCGCTCGGAATCGGTTCCTACATAGCAAACAGAAACCTTTTTGATGAGGAAAGAGAAGGGGAGGTTCTTGAAAGAATCCTGAAAATTCGGAGAGCAGTAAATGCCAGCAGTTGACATAGCGATCGACGTTGGAGGTACCAAGACTCTCGTATCGGCTTTCGATGAGAAAGAAGTGGAGCCTTATTCATCGGAAGAAATTCCCACCAGGCCGGCTGAAGGAATTGACAGTTTCTTCGAGCAACTTAGTAACATCTGTCTTCGCATGAAAGGAAGTAGAAATATCAACCGCTGGGGGCTTTGCACGGCAGGTGCCGTCAGTCCCGAAAAGGGCAAGTTGATCTGGTCGCCGAACCTCGGGTGGAAAGACGTGGAGTTCTTCAGAAGAGCCTCTTCCTTTCTCGGTACCGAAGGTGTAATCGAAAACGACTGCAATGCGGCGGCTTTTGGAGAATGGGCATTTAGAAAGGATATTGAATCGCTCATCTACGTTACCGTCAGTACGGGAATAGGCATGGGAATGGTCGTCCGGGGGAAAATCTTGCGGGGAGCAAACAACGCAGCGGGAGAGATCGGCCACACGATAGTGAAACCGAATGGCCCGCTTTGCACTTGTGGTCGCCGCGGTTGCCTGCAAGCGATTTCAGGCGGCAGGGGCCTTGAAATTAGAGCAAATGATTCGCTTGGAATCGAGATCGGCACAAAAGAGATAATAGATCGCGCAGAGTTGAACGAGCCGGTCTTCAAAGAAATGATAACCGAAGCTTCTGAAACTCTTGGACGATTTCTCTGCAACCTCATGGATTCTCTCGATCCTGCGGTACTGGTAATCGGAGGAAGTCTCGGGAAGAACCGGTACTATTTCGACAGAATACTCAAGACCATTGAAGAGAACTACTACAGAGTTCCAGGAAAGAAGGTAAAGATTGAGCTTTCCTCTATAGAACCCAATCCAAACATACTTGGAATACTCTCCCTATCAAGGAAAACACACAAAGACTGACTTATTCTACTTGAGCTCTCTCTACGTCTGTCTGCTACCACTTTGCTTTTCAATCAAGGACGACCCATAGTATAATGAAAATGAACGCAAACGTTTGCGAAAGGTTGCGATCCCCAGTGATGAAGAAGACAACGATAAAAGACATAGCAAACGAATTGAACATATCACCGTCGTCCGTATCGCGAGCGCTTTCCGATGAGCCGGGAGTGAGTCCTTCCCTGAGGAAAGAGATAGTCGACGCGGCCGAGAGATTGAACTACATTCCCAATTCCTCCGCAAAATCCCTGAAGACAAGAAAGACCCAGACTGTGGGTCTCATCGTGTCGGATATCAGGAATCCATTCTTTCTGGATTTCATGAGCGGAGTCGAGACCGTGCTCTTTCCTAGAGGCTACAAATTCATCGTCTGCGACATCGGCGAGGATTTCGAGAAAGAGAGAATCTACATCAAATGGCTCCTCGAACACGGCGTCGAGGGGATACTTTCCTCGCCCTGTGGGGGTGAGGATGGAAGAAACAACTCACGACTTTACAGAGAGGCAGTCAGGAGAAACATCGCCGTAGTCTTCTACGATAGGATTCTCGAAGGACTTGATAGGATAAGCTCGGTAACCCTCGACAACCGACAGGCGATTCTCCAGGGAGTGTTGCACTTAAAGGAGAACGGTCACAGGAAACTCGGAATAGTCCTTCACAAAAAGGGAATCTATACAATAGAAGAGAGACGTATGGGCTTTTTGGAGGCTTGCAAGATGCTGGACATTGAAATAAACGCAGACTGGATTATCGAGAATGCAGTGGACGCGGAAAGGGCTTCGCTGTCACTGGAGTCTGTTCTGAAATCGGACAGGAGACCGGATGCGATCATATCCACAAACCAGTTTCTCAATGAGGTCATAGTTGCAACCGTAAGGCGGATGGGCCTGAAAATCCCCGGTGATCTGTCGATTGTAGGCTTCGATGACCATTCCATGAACGAACTGATCGAGCCACCCTTGACGACGATCAGACAGCCTGTGAAGGACATCGGCAGGATTGCCGCCACGATTATGCTGAGCGAAATAGACGGAACAAGAGGTGATAAATCGAAAGTTGTGCTGAAGGCGGAACTGCTTCAAAGAAAATCTGTGTCAAAGCTCATATAGACAAGCTCGAACAAAACACCGAAAAGAGGAGGAATGCTCAATGAAAAAGAGAAAGGTTGGAGTGATCACTTTTTCCGACGGGCGCGATTTCGTTCACAACGATCTGATCGAAATGAACAAGGGGTTTCAAGACAGGCTGGTTAAGGCCCTTGAAGCAACGGGTGAAGTGGAAGTTGTCACAGCCTCCGATATAGTCTGGAAGCCTTCCCTCGCGAAGAAGGCCGGCAAGGAACTGATGAAGGCCGAGGTTGAGGCCACGATATTCAACTACGCTATCTGGTGCTGGCCGCATCTTTCCGTAATGGCCTCGCTTTATGCACCAGGTCCTTTCCTCACCTATGGACAGATCAATCCCTCTTACCCCGGTATGGTAGGCCAGCTGGCGGCAGCAGGTGCCCTCGAACAGGTCGGAATAATGCCTGAAAGGGTATGGGGCAATCCCGAAGATTCAGATGTAATTGAAAGGGTAATGCACTTCGTGAGGGCTGCTTCAGCGGCCGCAAGACTGAAGGGTGAAAGATACGGTATGTTCGGCGGCCGTCCGATGGGAATGTACACGGCTTCGGCCAACGGTGATCAGTGGCTGAAGGAGTTCGGTGTCGATGTGGAACAGATCGACCAGTATGAACTGGTAGTCAGGGCGGAGAAAGTACCAAAAGACGTCACAAAAGCAGCTAGAGAGTGGCTTGAAAAGCTTGCAACTGTAAAGTATGACGGCAAACAGCTTACACCTGAAAAACTGGAGAAGCAGATCGCGCTCTACGAGGCCGCGCTAAGTATCATAAAAGAGTACGAACTGGATTTTGTTGGATTCAAAGGTCAGCCCGAGATGACAAACAACTACGCAACGATGGACATAGTAGAGGCCTTCCTCAATGATCCGTATGACTGGCACGGTTCAAAGGAAACAATCGTTGCGGCCACCGAAACGGATATGGATGGAGCTCTGACCATGGAAATCTTCAAGCATATCGCTCAGTCTCCAGTTCTGTTTGCAGACGTGAGACACTACTTCGAGGAAGAAGACCTTCTCGACCTCTGTAACTCGGGCACTCACGCGACCTACTTTGCAGGAAAATCTATGAATCCCGAAGACAATCTCAAACACGTAGAACTGTATCCCGAGGACTTCTACTTCCCGGCCGGAGGAGCTGCCGTAAAGCATTTTGCGGCACCTGGGCGAGTTACCCTTGCCAGGCTTGCGAGACAGAACGGCGAGTACATCATGACAATAGTACCGGGAGAGTTCGTTAAGCTCTCCGAAGCAGAAGAAAAGAAGCTGTCGGAGAAGGTTCAGATCGAATGGCCACATGCCTATGTGAAGCTGGATACTGACATGGATACCTTCCTGAGATACTACCCATGCAACCACACTCACGGTGTTTACGGCGATTTCGTAGAGGAACTGGTACAGTTCTGTGATATAAAGGGTATTGATTACCAGATTCTTGGAGAGTAAACTGCATTTCGGGACATATAGTTACTAAGAAAGGAGCCTGATAATGTTATACATTGACGGTATTTGTGAAAAGAGCGTTGAACTCGTTGAACAGCCTGTCTTTGCCGGAATCACCACTAACCCCACAATACTGAAAAGAGATAGGCCGGGATGGGGTCTTATGGATGCAATGAAATTCCTCTCAAAGGTCCCGGGCGAGAGACACTTCGTTCAGGGTAGCCTCTCTTCGACCGACTGGATTCAGAAGGTGAAGGAATTCATAAAGAAGAGCGATTTCGATCCCGAATTCTTTACTATCAAACTGCCCTGGGATCCGCAGAAGGCCTCTAATATTGTTCCTCAGCTGAACGATATTGGAGTTGGAGTTTGTGCTACGGCCGTTTACACTTTACAGCAGTACTACGCCGCGGTCAGCATGGAAGTTGAGTATGTGGCCGTGTACTTCGACAGAATGGTGAAGGCGGGAATAGATGCTGACTTGAGAATTACGGAGATGTTAGACATTGGTGACTGGCACTCAAACGCCCCTAGAATCATTGCGGCAAGTATAAAGGATATCGAGAGCGCAAACAAACTTATCTCACTGGGTGTCCATGATCTCACGTTGCCCATCGAGATCGCAGCTGAATACGTTCAGGGTAGTTTTCCGGCAGATGATCTCAACAGGTTCGAGGCTGACTTCAAGTTATGAGAGATCGGTCCAAACCGGTTTTATGCTCTGGAGAGATCCTCTTCGATTTTATCTCTAGAGAACCTATGAAAGGCCTGGAAGGCACCACCCTGTTTGAAAAGAAACCGGGTGGTGCACCTTTCAACATATCTGTCGGTCTTCACAGACTGGGAGTTCTTATGGAATTTCTCGCCAAAATCGGCATGGACGAATTTGGTAGCGCACTTCTCGAATATCTGAAGTCTCTTGGAATTTCTACCAGCTACGTGATTAGAGAACATGGAACGAAGACACCTATAGCCTTTGCCGCTCTGGACGGCGAGGGAAAGCCGGAATTTAGATTCTACTGGGATCATGCAGCCCATCTATCGCTCAAATCAGAAGAAATCGAAGAGATCGACCCTCTTAACTTTTCCCTCTTTCATTTTGGCGCGATAGTACTCCTGGAAGAACCGTCGGCATCCACTTATCTAGAGCTGTTCGAAAGGTTCAGTTCAAGAGGAGTCAAGACTTCATTCGACCCCAACATTCGAAGAAGCGCAATAGAGGATCACGATTCATTCAGGGCCACAGTCAGAGAAATCATCTCCAGAGTCGACATTCTCAAGCTCAGCGACGACGATCTGCTATACATATGTGACAGCGACAATCTCGATGAGGCCCTGTCTCGGCTCGAAGTCAGACCGGACACGCTCGTCTTTCTCACCCTCGGAAGCAGAGGATCCACTGTTTATCGCGGAAGGACTTCTGTTAAGAGAGAGGGGTTCAAGGTGAAAGTGGCCGAGACAACGGGCTGCGGAGACTCTTTTATGGCCGCAGTAATCTCTAAGCTCTACAATATGGGCGATGAAGAACTGCGTAGTCTTACCGAAGAAGATCTGGGAAGCATTCTCACTTTCGCAAACGCAGAGGCGGCGATCGTCGCAACAAGATATGGCGGAGCAAGCTCGATGCCAGCCGAAAGCGAAGTGAACCAGTTCCTTAAAGAACGGGGTATGGACCATTGATCGGATTCCTCGCCATAGACATCGGTGCCTCCAGCGGCAAGGCCTTCGTTGGAAAGTACGGTCGAAACAGGCTGGTTCTGGAAGAAGTACATCGCTTTTCGAACGAGCCTATTCATGTCGCGGGTTCGACTCACTGGAACCTCATTTCGCTTTACAAGAATGTCGTGGAAAGTATAAAGGCGGCTTCAGCAATGGGAATTGAGATCCGGAGCGTAGGAATCGACACATGGGGAGTGGATTTCGGTCTCATCGACAGTTCTGGTTCGATTCAGGGTGATCCCAGACATTACAGAGACATGTTCAAAGATGATTCCATGGATTACGCAATAAAGAAGGCCGGCAAGCGATGGATCTTCGACAGAGCTCCAACACAGTTTCAGCCATTCAACACTCTCTATCAGCTCATATCTCTCAAACGTAAAAACAGCCGTTACCTTGAAAAGGCAGATGCCCTTCTCCCGATGCCTTCACTCCTGACCTACTTCCTCACAGGGGAGAAGCTGACAGAGTTCACTTTCGCCACTACCACACAACTCTTCGATCCCGATCGAAACGACTGGAGCGAAGAGCTTATAAGATTCTTCGATCTACCGGACATAATGACTCCGATCGTAGATCCAGGGGAAATCGCCGGAGAACTGCTCCCCTCAGTTGCGGAAGAGCTTGGCATAAAGGGCTTGAAGGTTATTCTGCCCGCAAGCCACGACACGGCGTCGGCCGTTTCGTCCATGGATCTTTCAGATGATTCGATGTTCGTCAGCGCCGGAACCTGGTGCCTAGAGGGGGTGTTGATCGACAAACCTTCCAGAAATGACGACGTTATCGAAAACAACCTTGCCAACGAGGGCTGCTACGGAAGAAGGTACCGCCTGCTCAAGAATCTAACCGGTCTATGGTTGGTTCAAGAGCTCCTCAGGGAGTGGAAGAAATCGAATCCGAATCTCGATCACTTTGCATTGACCGAGATGGCGCTGACCGTCAGAAGCTATGAGAGAAAAATAGATGTGGAATCCGAAGCCTTCAGAAAACCGAGAAGCATGGAGAAGGCTATACTCTCCGAAGCCGAGAAGCTCGGAATCTCTTTGAAAAATAGGGGAGAGATCGTGAGAGCCGCTATCGAAGGAATCGCTTACCAGACAGAGCAGACAAGAAAACAACTGCAGTCAATAACCGGCCGGTCAATAAGGAACATTAGAATGGTGGGCGGTGGCATTCGCAACAGCCTTCTCTGCCAGTTAGTGTCAGACTACACAGGGCTTCCGGTAGTCGCAGGACCGGCGGAAGGAACTGCCACGGGTAACATCATAGTGCAGATGCTTGGTCTTGGAGAACTAAGCGACCTATCGCAGGCTCACGATCTTATTCAACGCTCATTCAACTTTCAGGAATACACTCCGAAAAAGTAATGCCTCGAATCATTCAAATGAGTCTAAAATTACGAATTCATAAGATTGCGGTTATTAATCTAGCTTAATCATCTCTAGCCAGCCATAACATCTTCAGGAAAGGTTGGGTGATATGACGGTGGCCGTGTAAACTAGTCTTGATAATTCTACTTGGTAGAATTAATATCCCGCGAGGTGGAATATGACTTATCTCCAGAAAGTGCTCACAATGATAGAAATCGTTGCCTATTGTGATAGTGGCGGAATAACGGTTCAGCAAGCGGCGGGAAAATCCGGTTTTCCTATGTCCTCATCTCACAGAATACTTAATGATCTTGTAAACTGCGAAGTCTTGACCAAGTCTGAAGAGGCCAGGCGCTATAGATTGAGTCCAAGAATAATACCCCTGGTAAATGAGATCACTAGAAGGATGAATATTGTTAACCTTAAAAACTGTCTTGTTGGGCTGAAAGATAAGATAAATGAAACTGTCTTCTTCAGTGAGCTTACGGAAAACGGGGTAACCTCTGTGTTGACTGTTGAAAGCGATAGAGTCTTTAGTTTCAGGGCCAGATCGGGAGTTTATCTTCCTGTTCATTGCACGGCTGCCGGATTGGCTATTGCCGCAAACATTGACAAGGATAGAGCGTTAGACCTAATATGTAAATCTCACATCGGCAATAACCCTGAAATCGAGACTTGCCCAGCGGAGGATTATAAGGCTCGTCTAGAAAGAGTGAGGCAAGAAGGCTTTGCTTTCTGCGACGAGGAATTCGAGCCGGGACTAAGAGCTGTCGCGGTGCCCGTTTTCGATTCTGCGGGAAGTGCTGTCGCCAGTATAACTGCGATTGCGCCGAAAGAGAGATTCAGTACAAAAAGAATAAATGAGGAGATTGTAGCAAATCTAAAAAAGACTGCTGTGGACGTCAGCAAATACACTTTATAGAGGTTGGCATGAATGAACAGGTGGTAATTGTAAGTAACGTTGGAAGGGTTTTCTCTAGTGGGACAAAGAAGGGCAGAAAGGAATTCGTCGCACTGGATGGTGTTTCATTCACAGTTAACAGAGGTGAGTTCGTCTCGCTGCTGGGACCATCGGGCTGTGGGAAATCAACACTGCTAAAGATTATCTCGGGACTTCTTAAGGCAAGTTCTGGAACGGTGAAGATTACGGAGAAAGAGAATCGCAAGACCCCTCCGTTTGGTTTCGTATTCCAGGATTCCGTTCTTTTGCCCTGGAGAACAGCAATAGACAACGCTCTGTTTCCATTCGAAATCATGGGCAACAGGGAGAAAGCAGATGAAAGCAACGTCAGGAATCTTTTCAAACTCGCGAAGCTTGTTGGTTTTGAGAATTCCTACCCCAGACAACTTTCAGGAGGAATGAAACAGCGTGTATCTATTGTGAGAGCCCTGTCTTACAATCCCCCAATTCTACTTATGGACGAGCCTTTCGGAGCTCTTGACGCAATAACCAGAGACAATCTGAACAACGTGCTCCTCGAAATTTGGGAATCAACGAGAAAGACGGTTATCTTTGTGACGCACAGCATTAGCGAAGCAGTATATCTTTCAGACAGGATAATTGTCATGGGTACAAAACCCGGTAGAGTAATCGCGGATATGAAAGTTGAACTGCCTAGACCGCGAAATGAAGATTCAAAACTTACTCCGGAATTCTACTCCTACGTCAAAGAGCTAAGGGAGATGCTCAAATAATGAGCAAGAAAGTCCTAACAGCGATAATCTCGATTCTTTTCCTGGTACTCTTTTTAGGTTTTTGGAAGGGATACATAATCGTCAGAGATGTTCCGGGATTTATCCTTCCACCTCCAGAGGCTGTAGGGCAGAGGTTTATCTCTCTTATTGCAGACGGCACTTTCATAAGAGAAGGCTGGGTAACTCTGTATACGATACTGATAGGCTTCTCCGTTGGATCTATTCTGGGCTTTGTTGCCGGATACTTCTCGGCGAAATCAAGAACCTTCGAGGAAGTTATCTCACCGTATGTCATGCTTATTCAGGCTACGCCAAAAGTATCTCTCATTCCTCTCTTTGTTATTTGGTTCGGACTCGGGATGCCGTCAAAGCTATTGCTTATAGTCCTTTCAGCATTCTTCCCAGTGATGATAAACACAATCTTGGGACTGCGATCTGTCCCGGAGGACTACGAGAATCTTATGACAATTCTCGGCGCATCGGAACGCCAGTCAACTTTCAAGATGAGACTTCCGTTGGCCACTCCCTTAATCATGGCGGGACTAAAGATCGCAATGGTGCAGTCAGTAATAGGGGCAATAGTCTCGGAATGGATGGCGGGAGACAGAGGATTCGGTTACTTGCTTGTCTACGGCAGTTCTCTGTATGACGCAAATCTTCTGATGGCATCGATAATTGCTACCACTTTCCTGGGATTAATTCTCTACTGGAGTATCGAACTTGTAGAAAAGAAACTCTTGTTCTGGCATGAGTCGAAATTGGCCTTCACGGAGGGAACGTGATGAATGAAGGATTCAAAAAACCAACAGCGAGCAATCCCATTGAAAACGGTAAACTTCCGCATCTGAAGCTGAGCATAGATTCAAAGGTTCCGAAGCTTTTCTTCCTTCCAGGTGATCCAGACCGACTGAAGCTCTTCGAAGAGGCAGCAGATTCCTTTGAATATCTGTCCGTCAATCGAGAATTCTCAACGGGAATCGGCACTTTCGGAGGAAAGGAGTTTGGCGTCTGTTCAACCGGAATTGGAGGCGGTTCATCGGAAATAGTTATGGTGGAACTGCACGCTCTTGGTGTAGAAAGAGTTGTCAGAGTCGGAGGTTGTGGAGCGCTTAGAGAGGACATTAAGTGCGGAGACATGATAATCAACTCCGGGGCAGTAAGACTAGGCGGAAGTTCCAAAATGTACGTCAGAGTAGAATACCCGGCCGTTGCCGACCCATTTATGGTCGTCGCACTGGTCGAAAGCGCTTCTAGAAAGGGGATTAGTGCTCACGTCGGCATAGGCGCCACTGTTGAATCTTATTATGCCGGGCAGGGTCGGTGCATTGAAGGTTTTGAAATCCCTGGTTCCAGTTTGCCTGAAGAGCTCTCATCAGCCGGCGTTATCAATTTCGATATGGAAACCGAGACGATCTATACTCTGGCAAGCCTTATGGGAATGAAGGCAGCAAATATCCTGGCAGTTCATGGAAACAGAAAGACGGATGAATGGCTTAGTGACTATAGGTCAGCACAGCTTTGTGCAATAGAGACTGCACTTGAAACAGATTTTTTAACACTCTGAACGAGGAGGGATTGATTTGAAGAAGGCAGTACTTGTGTTCTTATTGGTTCTAGTAAGCATGTTTGTTTTTGCCCAGAAAGTAACCCTGCAGATTGAGGGTTCCGCAGTTCCTTACTACATTCCCATCTATATGGGAATAGAGCTCGGCTATTTTGAAGAGGAAGGTCTTGAAGTAGACTATCTCTTTGGAAGCGCCTCAGACATTATAAGAAACGTTGCGGTTGGAAATGTTGAATTTGGGTTCCCCAATGGCGAACCAGTCATAACGGCAAGAGCTCAGGGAATACCGGTAAATGTTATTCATACTACCTACCAACACGGGCTCGGCTCGACCATCTTCCTTAAGGAAAGCGGTATTGAAACACCCCAGGATCTCAAAGGGAAGAAAGTAGCAATAACAGCATATGGAAGCCCCAACTATGTGCAGCTACAGATACTCTTGAAGAAAAACGGGCTTTCACTGAATGACATCCAGCTTGAGATAGTGGGTACCGAGGCTATCGTGCCAGCTCTAGTAAACAAGAGAGTAGATGCAATTTGCTTCTCGATGCTCAGAACTTTTGAACTAAGGTATCAAGGAATCGAAGTAGATGAATTCAGGTCAGATGAGTTCCTTCCTTCATTCGGAAACGTTGTGGTAACCGGAGACAAAATTCTGAATGAGAACAGGGATCTGGCTGTTAGATTCACAAGAGCTTTGAGCAGAGTAATGGCCTATCTCTCAGATCCAGAGAACATGAAGGAAGCCACTGTAGTGGCAATCGCGAAGTATGCACCAACATATATTGGCAGAGAGGAATACATGGCCGAAATACTTTCAGAGATCTATGCGGGCTACCTCTGGCAGAGCGAAGATACCAAAGCCTTTGGATTCGGATTTGGAAACGTTGAAAGATGGCAGCAGACAATTGATATCATGAGAGAGTACGATCTGATAACCACAGATGTCAATGCGGCCGATTTCGTAATACCAAGACTTTAAATTAGATCTTCGGGTAGGAGGAAGGATTTTGAAAAAGAACATCAATTCAAAGCTAATGAGCTTTCTATTTCTTGTAGCTGTATTGGTCGTGTGGAAAGCAGTGGTCACGATTTTCAATACTCCAACACACATCCTTCCTCCGCCTGAAGATATTCTCTTCAAGTTCATTGAGTTGGTCAAGAACTCCGTTTTGCAAAAGAACTTCATGGCAACGCTCGAAGAGATTGCGATAGGTTTCAGTTCCGGAGCGGTGATTGGAATGGTACTTGGATACGTTCTTGCGAAGATAGAGATTCTCGAGAAGGCGCTTTCCCCGTACATACTCATATTCCAGACTGCTCCAAAGATATCGCTTGCTCCGCTCTTTGTGTTATGGTTCGGGCTAGGAATATTGTCTAAAGTGGTCCTAATTGCTTTGGTTACTCTGTTTCCTGTGATGATAAATATGATTCTCGGAGTAAGATCAACTGAAAAGAACTACTACAACCTGATGAAGGTTCTTAAGGCAAGCCGTCTGCAGATAATGTTCAAACTTGAACTAATGAACTCGATGCCGTATCTGATGACTGGATTGCGTGTAGCCCTTGTGTTGTCGATTACGGCTGCAGTCATAGGAGAAATGATGGGTTCGAGGGCTGGGCTTGGATTTCTTCTGATTCTAGGGAACGAGATGTACGATATCACGTTACTGTTGACAGTAATCACTGTAATTAGTCTTCTCAGCTTCTTCCTGGATATTGGAATGAAGAAACTGCAGGAAAAACTGCTGTTCTGGCATGAATCGGCGGTAAAGTGAAGGAGTTAGCTTGAGCGGTCTCGAATATCTAGCATCGGAAGAAATAGATAGGTTATCGAAATTCACCTCGACAGATGAAGGAGTTACTCGTCTTCCCTTCACAAGGGAGAACAGACTTGCCCTTGAGTATCTGGCGAAAAGGTTGAATGAAGTTGGAAAGAGAGTCTATGTCGATAGAATGGGAAACATCTTGACCTCCAGCGGGAGAGAAAGTCGGAGAGATGACAAAGTAGTTTTCTGTTCTCACTATGATTCAGTTCCAAATGGCGGCAAGTATGACGGAACTGCTGGCGTTGTATTTGGAACTCTACTTCTGAGCCTTCTAGGAAAGGCCGATGCCGAACGTATTGAATTATGCGCCTTCAACTGCGAAGAGTCCTCACTGTTCGGCCGGGCATCGTTGGGATCGGCGTTCTTCTTCAAGGGAGAGGAAGCTTTGGAGGACTATGAAACATTGATCGGCAAACGTGTATCCCTGACTAAACTAATTGAAGAAGCGGATTTTCAGAGCTTTTCACAAGTTGAAAAGCCGTCTGTTGAAGAAGGAACAAGTTTCATCGAAATACATGTGGATCAATCAAAAGAGTTATCAAAAAAAGCCTTGGATCTTGCATTTGTTGAGAAGATTGCCGGTCAAAGGAGACTCAGTTTCACTTTCAAAGGTGAGACCAATCATTCGAGCCTTATGAATCTCTCGGCAAGAAGAGACTCGCTTCTGGCTTCAACTTCTGCAATATTAAAGGCAAGCGAGTTGAGCAAGCTAATGTCATCAGATGAGGTCGTTGGGACCGTAACTAGGCTAGTTAACACTCCAAATGTAATGAATATGATTCCTGGAGAGACCGAGACTACCGTAGACATAAGAGGTTTCTCAGTTCGTTCTCTCGAAGAATTCAAAGGCTCTCTGACAGATTATTGTAGAGCCGTATCCGAAGGGGCTGCTATAGAATTCTCTTCGTCGGAGCTCTCCACCATGGATCCAGCGACAATGGATATCGCTTTGCTTGAATACCTTCAAAACAGTTTGACAGTTAAGGGACTTTCTTCTACAAGAATGCATAGCATAGCCTGGCACGACATTGCGGAGGTTTCGAAATACTTCGCATCTTCTCTTATCTTGCTGCCAAATCCTACGGGAGTAAGTCATTCACCAAGAGAGGCGATGGATCTAACTTCATTCTCCAAACTACTTAATGCGATGCTAGAGATCTTTGGAGGTTCACATGCTTCTAATTAGAAATTCAAATCTCGTAGATTGGAGAAGATCCAGCAGAACAACCTGTGACATTCTGATCGACGACGGTGTGATAAAGAAAATAGATTCAAAAATTGACTGTGGTGATGCAGATATAATTGAAGCCAAAGGACTTGTTGCAATACCTGGAATAGTAGATCCCCATGTACACTTGAGACAACCGGGGTATGAGTGGAAAGAGACTGTTGAAAGCTGCGTCCTGGCGGCGACCTCCGGCGGTGTTACCTCACTGTGTGCCATGCCAAATGTTATGCCATGTCCGGACTCAGTTGAAAACTATCATTATGTCAGGTCCTTTCAAAAGGATACGGTTATTAGAGTTCTGCAGTCTTGTTCAATAAATCAAAACCTGTCTGGCAGGCGAAATGACTGGAAAGAGCTTCATGAAGCAGGCGCAACAGTATTCACCAATGACGGTCTTCCCGTAGATCGAAATGGCGACATGACCGCTGTTCTCTGGTTTTCAAGGGAAACAGGTGTCCTTGTAGCCGAACATCCCGAGATTCCGGAATTTGAGAAAAGTCTGGGAAACACGGAGTATGCTGTCATTTGCAGGGATGTTATCCTTAACGAGAGGATCGGCGGTAGACTTCATCTTCAGCACGTCAGCTTAGCCAGTTCAATTGATTTTCTCAAACGAGCAAGAGAAAAGAATATCAGATTCACAATCGAAACGTGTCCCCATTATTTTGCAGAAACAAGCGAGGGGCTGCCCGACGGCTTTTATGAGGTCTATCCACCGATCAGAACACCTGATGATTTGAAAGCGATCAGATGGGCAATAGTCTCTGGTTTGATAGATATTATTGCTTCAGATCACGCACCACACACATTAGAAGAAAAAACATCTGAAGTACCTGCTAAAGGCTTTTCGGGAGTAGAACTACTTTTTCCGCTCTCGTACACTGCCCTTGTCAGCGAAGGGCTTCTCTCTCTACAAGCACTAACTAAGCTTCTGACATTTAATTCTTCGAATCTCTTGGGAATAAATCCCGCTCGTCTTGAAGAGGGAGAGCGTGCCGACATTGTGCTTTTCGATCCCAATGAGTCATGGGTTGTCGAAGAGTCCTCTATGTATTCAAAAGGGAAGAATACTCCATTCCTGGGTAAGAAACTAGATTCGAAGGTGAAGTATACCATCGCCTCTGGAAAAATAGTCTACCCCTTCACTGGAGAGTCAGTATGAATGTTGTGAATGAAAAATGCAAAGTGATCAGAAACGAAAGGGTCAGTTCCGACGGGCATGTACTGGTTCTTAATTCTAGAGATATCTCCCGACAGACCCTCCCCGGACAGTTTGTTGAAATCGGTTGTTATGGAGAAGATATGATTTTGAGAAGACCTTTTTCCGTCTTCGATGTCTCAAATGAAAGCCTATCCCTATTCATAAAGATTGTTGGAAAGGGGACAAAATGGTTGAGTGAACTCAATTCCGGATCCATTGTTGATCTCATAGGACCGCTGGGAAATGGATTCACCGTGTCAAGCAACAGCAGATCGCTTTTGATTGGAGGGGGATGCGGAATTGCTTCACTGAATCTTCTTTCTCGAAAGCTATTTGATTCAAACAGTAACGCGGACACTATTTTCGGCTTCTCAAAACCCGAGGAGATCCCTCAAGAAATCATCGAAGGATTTCAGAAGAGATCAAACGGAGTTTTAGTCACCATTGACAAAGGATCTTACCCTATCATCGGAAATGTTGTGGATAGGCTGAAGGAAGTTGATCTTGAGAATTACGACAGATTCTACTGTTGCGGCCCAACAAGAATGTTGAAGGCGCTTGACCCCTTTCTCTACAAGAGAGAAGTCGAGGTATCTCTTGAAGCACGAATGGCATGCGGAATCGGGGTCTGTTATGGCTGTACCATCAATACGAAACAGGGTAGCAAACGAGTCTGTCTGGATGGACCCGTTTTCAAAATGGAAGAGGTTGAATGGAATGAAATGTGATTTAAGAGCAGATCTTGGGCGTATAGGCATTTTGCGTACTCCCGTAATCATTTCTTCGGGGACCTTTGGACTGTCCAAACCGTATTTTGATCTGCTGGAATCTGAATATGTCGGAGCGGTAGTAACAAAGACAATCACTTTGAACCCGAAGACGGGTAATGCTCAGCCAAGAATCCTTGAGGGTCCCTCCTCAATGATAAATTCGATCGGCCTCGAAAACCCCGGTGTTCTCAGTTTCATCAAAGACTACAGAAACGGGTATGGAAAACTGGAGATTCCAGTAATCGTTAGTATAAGTGGAAATTCAGTATCTGAGTTTGCTGAGATTGCTGACAGGCTTAATGATATCGACGGGGCAGCCGCCATCGAACTAAACCTTTCCTGCCCAAATGTCGATTCAGAAGGTCTTTCTTTTGGATCAAGCGCTGAGAGAATCGGCAATGTCATATCTGAATGCAGCAAGACCAGCAAATACCCGCTGATCGCTAAACTTAGCCCTTTCCAATCTATTGACGCTTCCTTCGCCAGAAGTGCAGAAATGGCAGGGGCATCGGCAATATCGCTGATAAATACTGTGCCATCCATGAAGATTGACATAAACAGATTCAGATCTGCATTAGGTGCCCTATCCGGAGGAATGTCAGGGCCTGCGATCAAACCAATAGCGATAAAGATGATCTATGAAATCAGCAGAGAAGTAACCGTTCCTTTAATTGGAATGGGAGGTATCTCCTCAGGAGAAGATGCTGTTGAGTTCATTATGGCAGGTGCAGGCGCAATATCCATTGGAACCATGAACATGGTGAATCCGGGTCTGCCCAAATCCATCGTCGAATTCATAGAGACCTTCATGAGAATCCATTCACTATCTAGAATACATGAGATCACTCAAAGATTTATCCAAAGAAATTCTTGACTTTGGCGACGTACTGTCTTGCCTTCTCCTCTATTTCTTCCGGGCTCCCCTTAGTCAGATCGGATCCTATACCGACGGCGGCGGTGCCTGCCTTGAACCACGTGTCTATGTTGTCAAGATTGACTCCTCCCGACACCACACACAGCGCCTCGGGGAAGGGACCCCTAAGTGACTTCACAAAGGATGGCGAAAGGACATCGCCGGGGAAGACTTTGACCATCGAGCTGCCCAGCGCAGTTGCCTTTACATACTCCGTCGGCGTCATTATTCCGGGAAGATAGAGCGTCTCAAGCGCTCTGGACTGAATCGCAAGCTCTTCGGAAAGATGCGGACTTACAACGTACTTTGCGCCGCTCTTAACTGCCTTGCTGAACTGGTCGTCAGTGATAACCGTTCCAGCTCCAACGTAGGCACCCTCTATTTCTTTTGAGAGAATTGAGATCGCCTTGGAGGCGTCTGGAACCGTGAAGGTTATTTCCAGGATCTTCACGCCTCCTCTGAAACAGCTTCTTCCAATCTCGACACATCTCTCCACGCTGTCGCTTCTAATGACAGCCATTATCCTTTCCTGCAGGATAATATTCTTCACTTCTATCCCCCCATTCGAATTCTATTTAGAGCAATATTCTTCCAAATGATTTGAGAATCAAAAGAACTCTCAAGGTTATTATAGCAACCCACTCATCCCAGGCCCTGCTCATCTCGCCATCGTAGAAGCTCTTGGACCAGGTGGGCTTGATCTTCCCGTGTGTATGAAGCTCGTTAATATAGTATTCGATATTCTTTTCAATCAGCTCTCTATCGACGCAGAAGAACTCTTCGGGAGAAGTAACGAAATCCAGCGGCTTGGCTACATACTCCGTCCGCCATTCCTCCTCATCCTTGCTGATCAAAGTGCAGACTGCTTCATAGAGCTTTGGCCTTAAACTTGCGGCCGTCTTTTCGTCAAGTAATCTGTAGAGCCTTACAAAGCATAATATCTCGTGAAAAGAGGTAAACGTGTTCATACTTTCCAGATACCTGGTTGCCTGAGAAATAAGCTCATCTACATCTAGATTGGTGAACTCCCTGTACCTGGTTAAATATCCTATGATCTCGGCCGTTGGGTTCCCCCAGTTTGCATCGATTGCGCAAATTTCCTTCTCTTCATCGCATCCCCACCAGGGAGCATGGGGGTAGTCATTGACTGTTCGTGGAACGGCGAACCATCCCTTTCTTTCCGAAACATATGTGTTGTCCAGATAAGCAATCGCTTTCGAGATTACTCCCTTTGCAAGTGGCAAATCATCGAAGTGAACAAGGTGTTGAAGCGCTACGGACGTTGCCATTGGAGAAGACGCTGGCAATCTGAAGTCCGGCTCTATAGCGTTTCCAAACCCGCCATCGACATTCTGATATCCGGCTATCTCCTCAACAACAATGTTTGCCGGGCCATCCATGAAATAATAGGCGAATAGTCTCTTTTCCAGTTCTCTACCGTTCTCAAGGATCGTATATTGTGCTCTCCTAAAAGGCTCCTTTTCAAGATAGAGCATTTTTAATACCCCCTTTATGTTGTCCTTTCATTTCTGTAAATACCATTCAGCAAGATTCTCGTAAAGCTCCCCTCTGCCCGGGACCGGCCCGCTGAGCTGGCTATTCCAGAAAGCGTAAGAGAGATTGTAGGCAAGAACTAGAACCGGTACATCGTTCGTCCATATCCTGTATGACCCAAGATAATAGGGAGCACGTTTTCGCCAGTCAGTTTCAATGGCGGCCCTTCTCATAATCCTGAAAATTTGTGGATTTACATAACCCACTTCCCAGCCTGTCTTCAAATCATGCTCATACTCATTGGTCCATGGGGCTATCTCGGGATAATCAAAGGCCTCGACTCGAAGATAGACCAGCTCGTAATCACCTTCGTCTATGTCACGAAGAAGGCTTCCCCAATCGAGCCTTTCAACTTCGAGTTTCACACCTATCTTGTCCCAGCTCTTCTGGAGCTCCTCCAGCAATATATTCTCAACTCCATGATAGACCTTGATCGACAAAGTTATGCTACCCGGATAACCTGCATTTGAAAGAAAGGTCTTTGCCTTATCCGGATCGTACGGAAGATCCACTATCTGAGCTTGCAAAGTCTTAAAAATGGACGTCCTGGGATCCACAGGGATGAAAGTCCCAATGGAGTTGGGGAGGGCTTCAAGAAGAGATTCGTAGTCAAGAGACATCTTGAGTGCCTGTCTCACTCCCCTTTCTGCCAGGAGCGCGTTTCTATGATTTATGAGGATAACGTGATAACTACCATCCGGGAAACTTCCCGATTTGAACTTTCCGGAAGCCGCTTCACTAAGAAGAGACTCGTTATGGTCCGGTTCACTGAAGAGAAGATGCAGCTCGCCCGCATCGAACATCTCAATTCTGTCAAGAGGCTCTGCCACTTCCACGAGCCTTATTTCATCTAGAAGGCTCTTTCCAGGCCAACTCTCGAATACTAGCGGAAAGAGATCGTCTCCAGATCCTCCGTGCCAGTTCGGGTTTCTCTTTAGAATAATGTTGCCTTTTACGCTTGCCGGATCGAGCATGAACGACCCTGATGTAGCTTCCACGGGTGGTTTATCCATCTCCATGTTCTCTTCCAGGCTCTCCGGTTCGATTCCAAGTCTGTCGGAGTAAATATGTTTGGCGAGTATGCCCGTTCTCAAAGAGTTCAAGAATTCGGGATACGAATCATTGAAATTGAAAACCACGGTCTTGCCGTCGACGACGGAAAACCAGCCAAACCGCGGATCATTGAGAGCCTCATAGACCGGAGAGCTTTCGGTGCTCTTCCAGGCTTTTATCGAGTACTCTAAATCCGCACTGGTTATAGGCGTTCCGTCATACCAGAAAATATCGTCTCTGAGCTTTATGATAAGTGACTTGTTCGAATTCAACAGCTCGTACTTTTCCACCAGGCAAGGACTCAATTCGTCGCCGCTTGCCCATCTGAAAAGCGGATCCTGGATCGCAAAAGTAACCCAGAAATCACCCTCCGAAAGCTCAAAGCCTGGAATGAATCTGAACGTAGTATCGACCGGCAGTGTAATCGAACCTCCGGCTAACTCCGAGTAAGAGAATTCTTCTTCCGTACCTCTTCTTTTAAGAACCTCGGCGAAACTACTGGTCAACAAGATTAGCAATATACCGACTAGAAATAATCTCCGCACAGGGTACCTCCAAAGCTTCAAGTCTCTCCACTATTATATTAGATAAACCTAATTCGATTTCATTCGCAAAGACAAAGAGCAGGAGAAAATGGTTCTTCGTTGAATGGTTCACCGTTCACTGAATAGAGCATGTTCTTGGTTCCAGAGCAAGAATCTGTTCTTCGTTCTTGGTCAAACATTTGCAAGTGGTCGGAGGTTGGTGGCATCAAGATCAGAAGTGATGCTGCCTCCGGCAGGAAGTGAGGCTCGCTGGCGCGAGGAAGTGATGCCTGGAAGGTCATCCGGGGAAGCGATGTTGGCGTTTACGCACCAGGAGGCAAAAACCAAAGAAAAAGAGCGGGCAAACTAATGTAATCTGATTAGAACAAACCTATTCTGTAATCCTGAAGTGCTCCTGTTCAGGATCTGGGCTTTGGAGAAGTTAGAGGTTAGAGGCCAGTGGTTGGAAGGGAAGACGAAAAACCAGTTGCAAGTTGTGAGTTGTAGTGTGCCAGGTAAAAAAGCCCAGCAAAACGGGTTTCGGGTCTCGGAAGATCAAGACAAACCGGTTCTCGCTTGATGGTTCTCCGTTTATCGAGAAGAGCCGCTTCCCGCTTGCTAAGAAACGCTGAACGCTGGAAAGAGCGAGATTCTGAATCAAGTTCAGAATGACGCGAAGGGCGGGGTATTGATTACAGGGTATGGGTCTCGTGAACAGAACTAGCTTACAATTCAAGGTTTTGCTGCAACTGAGGAAGCTTTCCCGACACCGATTTGTGGAAGTCCCTTACTCTGTCATCCCGAACTTGTTTCGGGATCTGCACTTTTGAAGACGTGGTTGGGGGTTGGGGGTCGGAGGTTGGAAAAGCAAATGCAACTGGTTGACCGTTGAGAGCTTCTCCGTTCTCCGAATAAAAAACCTGTCCTTCGTTCTTGGTCAAAGTGAAAAAACGAGAGATTCTGAATCAAGTTCAGAATGACGGATTCTTTCGCTCAGCGACCAGCGGGTTCTCACTCTTAAGCGTCCAGCGGTTCCAGGACCGGGATGCTGAAACAAGTTCATGACGCCGAGTACGGGGTTTCGATTACAGGGTCGGGGTCTCGTTAACAGAAACGGCAATCAATCCACGGGCTCACTGCAACTAAAAAGATTATCCTGCAACAGATTCAAGAAGCCCCTCACAATGTCATCCCGAACTTGTTTCGGGATCTGGGTCTTAACCGCTTGGCGGGGACGGTGGACCGTTGACGGACAACGTGTTTTCAGCAGCGTTCATCCGCTCTTTCCCCGCGAAGCGGGCATTGCGACCTGGGCACTTCTTGCCCAGCCTTGCGTCCACTGATACTCCTCAGTGCATTGCGTCCAATGTTCTATAAGGGCATCACTTCCCGAAGCAGTCGGCCTCGCGTCCCGGCATGTTCTTAGCCGGCATTGCGACCTGGGATGTCCCTGCCCAGCCTTGCGATCCAGCACGATCTTTGCCGGAATTCCGATTCCAAGTACAGTGGACCGATGATGGCAAATCGCAAACTAAAAGGGTTCTACGGTCTTTGTTTCTGAAGATGAATAGTGTATATTAAGTTGTAGGACATCCTACAACATTCAAGAGGCGGTGCGAATGAGGGAGATAGGTATCGACCACAATTCCCATGTCTCACTTTCTGGGAAGATTCATAGCGAATTGAGAAAACTGATCTTGAATGGTGAACTCAAAGCAGGAGAGAGATTGCCCTCGGAACCGGACCTTGCTCATGAGCTTGGGGTTAGCAGGAATTCCCTGAGAGAAGCTATCGGCCTCCTTCAAAGAGAGGGTTTGCTACTTAAGAAGCATGGAATTGGGACTTTCGTTACAGATAGATATCCGATCATTAGGGGAGGAATCGAGAGGCTCTCAAGCATAGGGAGCTTTATCGAATCCCAGGGTCATTCTGCCAGAAGCGAGATAAGCCGATTCGATCAGTGTGTTTGCGAAGAAAAAATCTGTGAGTTCCTCGACCTGGAAGTCGGCTGTCTGGTTCATGTTCTTGAGACTACCAAATACGCTTCGGAAATGCCCGTTGCCGTTTGCATTGATTACATTCCGAAGTCCATAGTGAAAGATATAGATCCCGACAGAATTCACAATTCTGTCTTTGAGGGACTGGGTAAACACTATAATATCGATATCAGATATGCCGAGTGCGATTTAATTCCTTCAAGTTGTGACGAAGTCCTATCTGAAAGGCTCAAGGTCGACGTGGGTACTTCACTTCTCTTACTGGAGCAGATTCATTACGACGTTTTGGATAGAAAGGTTCTGTATTCGAAGAGTTACTTTCCGTCGGGAAAATTCACTTTCAAGCTCATCAGAAGACGTTGAGATAGATAGCTAAACAGGAGGTGTAGGGAAATGAGAAAGCTTTTACTGGTGACGGTTCTATTACTGGGTGTTATGCTTTCAGCCACAACCATTGAGGTCCTATGGATGGGGTGGCCCCAGGATCAGGTTATGCAGCTCGTCAATGCGTTCAAAGAAGAGACAGGAATCGACGTGGATATTCAACTGGTCCCCTTCGGCCAGCTTTTCCAGACGATCGAAGTCAGACTTGCGGCTGGCGATGGTACACCGGATGTGTATATTGTGGATGGTCCAAACACGGCCTCTTATGCGGCACGAGGCTATCTCCTTCCCCTGGATGAACACTTCAGCGATGAGGAGATGTCTGCGTGGTTCGATGCCTCTATAGAAGAGGGCAGCTATCAGGGCACTTTCTATTCGGTTCCTTACGGAACTTCATCGGCCGGCATATTCTACAATAAAGCTATCTTCGAGGAATACGGTGTTCCATTTCTGCCGGAGACAATAGAAGAGAGACTTACGTGGGAAGAGGTGGCCGAAATTGCGAAGAAACTCACCAAAGATACCAATGGTGACGGACTTACAGATATCTGGGGTCTTGTGATTGAACAGATAGACAGACCGTATCTGATCTTCCCCATGGTTCAGTCACTAGGCGCGAAAGTCCTTTCTGACGACGGGCTTGAATCTCAGGGATATATCACTTCAGATGAGTTTGTTGAAGGAATCACCTTCTACTGGAAACTCTTCAACGAATGGAAGGTCAGTCCCCAAGGGCTCAACGACTCGGCTATTTCACGAGAGTATTTCGGAACTGGCAGAGCCGCAATGATGCTTGGAAACGAGTGGAACTTGAGAAGGATGCTCCAGTATCCCGACGTGGATTATGGACTTTCCCCCTTCCCCTATTTCGAGGGCGGAATTGCAGTCACCCCGACAGGCAGCTGGCATGTTGGAATTAACTCCAAGACAAAGAAGCTTGAGGAGGCTCTGGCCTTCACAAAGTATATTACAGGTAAGGAAGCGGTAATAACCTGGCACAAGCTGAACGGTATTGCACCGGCAAGGCCAGATGTTTACGAGGCCCTTCCCGAGGTTTTCGATAACCCAATGTGGCAGCTCTTCGTTAAAGAAATGGAGACCACCGCAGTCCCGAGACCGAGAACACCCGGATACTCTCAGTACGAGCTAATGCTGCGGGAGGCATTCAACTCTATTCACTACGGTGCCGATCCAAGAAGCACTCTTGAAGAGGTCGCCGTACGAATAGACAGAGAACTTAGAAAGTACAGATAGTTTTCCAGGGATCGTGCCTGAATCTAGATTATTCCGGATGGTGTGCAGATGTTTCGAAATAACAAAGTAGCGTGGCTTTTTGTTCTGCCCGCGCTGGTATTTCTTCTTGTATTCAAGATCTGGCCAATAGGCGTCTCGGTTATTGAGAGCCTTACTATGACGAGTTACACCGGGACAAAGTCATTCGTAGGTTTTGAAAACTATGAATACCTCTTCAAGCATGATCCCGTTTTCTGGAAATCCTTTTCTGTTACTCTCTTGTACTCGATAATCGTTAATCCCTTGATTGTCCTGACCTCATTGTTGATGGCGTTGCTTCTGAATTCCAGCCACTTCTTCACCAAGTTCTTCAGGACTGTCTTCTTCTTGCCGACGGCGATCTCGTTCGCCGTTGTCTCGGTAATCTGGATGATAGTCCTCGATCCGTATAACGGGCTGGCAAACAGCTTTCTGACCATGTTCGGCTTCAAACCTCAGCCCTTCTTCGCCTCTCCCGATCAGGCGCTTTGGGCGCTGATACTTCTTAACGTCTGGAGAAGCTCGGGTTACTGGATGATGTACTTTCTGGCCGGATTGCAGAACATTCCCGAGACACTGTACGAAGCTGCCGAGATCGACGGGGCCTCAACTTTGAGGAAGACTTTCAAGATAACGTTGCCTCTGCTTACTAGGACCATTTCATTTGTTCTCGTTGCAAATACGGCCTTCAATTTTCTTAGTTTCGCGCCGGTCTACATAATTACCAAGGGTGGCCCCATGGGCTCGACAAATCTCCTGATGTACGAGTCTTACAAGAGCGCCTTCGTAAATCTCGACATGGGAAGGGCCTCTGCGATCACTACTATCTTGTTGGGAATCATCCTTGTTTTCAGTTTCTTCGAGCTGAGATTTACAAGAGCTCGATTCGAGTATTGAGGTGGAATCATGAAGAAGCGAAGCCTTTGGAAAACACTTATTCTCTTTGCCGTTCTCGGCATTATAAGTCTTTTCTTTCTGATCCCACTTATCTGGGTCGTTGCATCCGCTTTGAGGCCTGCCAGTCCGCTCTACGAGTACGCCAATCCTCTGACCTGGAAGAGTTTCATTCCGACTCAACCGACGCTGGAGAATTTCGTACATATATTTGTCAACCTCAACTTTGGCAGGGCTCTCATGAACAGCCTTTTCGTTTCGGTGTCGACCATAGTTCTTACGGTCCTGGTCGCCTCCATGGCAGGCTTCGCGCTTGCGAAGTTCGAATTCAGAGGCAAGGCTGCGCTCTTCACAATAGTGCTAATTACTTTTATGGTTCCCTTCGAGTCTATTGTCATACCGCTTTATATACTCATAAAACAGCTACATATAGACAACACATACTGGGCTCTCATTCTTCCGGGCGTAGCCAACGGCCTTGCGATATTCCTTTTCAGGCAGTTCTTCTCTGAAGTGCCTTCAGAGATCATGGAAGCGGCAAGAATAGACGGCGCGTCCTGGTTCAGAATCTACTGGAGGATAGTCCTTCCGCTGAGCGTTCCGGCCATAGTCACGGTAATCGTAATGGTCTTCATGTTCCAGTGGAACTCGCTGTTCTGGCCTCTTGTAGCAACCCATTCAAGCAGATTCGAAGTTGTACAGGTAGCCATCGCTGCACATAGATCAACGGAAAATACAAGTTGGGCAAATCTCTTCAGCTCGGCCATCGCCGGCAGTCTGCCGCCGGTAATTCTCTTCCTATTCCTCCAGAAGTACTTCGTAAGGGGGATAAGCGGAACGGGATTGAAAGGATGATTTCATGAATAATTCGAAGAAGGCGAAAAACCACTTGCAGATTTCCAACGACTCCCTTCCCGAGATAGCTCTTCTGCCTGGTGATCCGGCAAGAGTTTACGAGATCGGAGAGTGTCTGAGTAATGTGGAGGAAATAGGAAACAACAGAGACTACGTAACCGTTACCGGAACCTATAAAGGCCTGCCACTTACTGTATGTTCAAGCGGAATCGGAGGACCGTCGACTGAGATCGCGGTGGTCGAGCTAAACAGGCTAGGCGTTAAGACAATTATCCGTGTTGGAACCTCCGGAGGACTTGCCGACGATGTGAAACCGGGAGACTTGATCGTGCTTTCGAGTTGCATAAGATACTCGGGGACAGCAAACCTCTTCATTCCGGAGAACTTCCCGGCCGTAGCCGATTACCGGCTACTTACGGCGTTGATCTCAGCCTGTGAAGAGGCCGGTGTGGTCTATCACGTGGGAATCGGTCTTTCACTCGATTCCTTCTATGCAACAAAGCCTGATCTCTTGAGAGAATACTTCCCATCATCTATCTACGGAAAGCTCGAAGAATGGATCGCGGCAGGTGCCTTGCAGCTCGACATGGAAGCGGCTACTCTCTATGTGCTTTCTTCTCTTCTGAAGATCAACGCCGCCGCCATATGCACCGCAGGATCCAACATCTCACGAGGTGAAAGACCGGAGACTCCTCCTTCGAACAAAAACGCTATAAGAGCAACCTGCGAAGCAGCTTATAAATTCAATAACTGGAAAAAGATCTCAGTGAAGCGGGGGAGGAATTTCACCCTTCCTCCGATTGCAGAGCGGGGGTAATGAACAATGAGTGAGAGACTGACCGGAAAGACGGCCCTTATCTTCGGAGCTGGCAGAGTTGGAAGCTCCGCTGCCAATGCCTTTGTAAACGAGGGTGCAAAGGTTATTCTGCTGGATAGAGACGAGGAAAGGCTCGAAGCTTTGAAGAAGAAACTTGAAGAATCGAGAAAGGGATTCTGTTCGACGATATGCGCAAACATTGACAGTCAAAGAGATGTGGATGAGATCTCAGATCTACTGGCAGAAAAGACATGGAAGGTCGACATCCTTCTTAACTGCCCGGCCTACATCTACAGGGCACCATTTGTCGATCATCCAATAGAAGAGATTGACAGGCAGTGGCATGTCAATGTGAGAATAGTCTTCATGTTGTCGCAGGTTGTTGCTAAGATGATGTCGAAAAACGGCGGCGGAAAGATCATCAACCTGGCCTCGGTTGGCGGCCTCTTTCCGGAAAAGGAGCACGCAGGCCACTGCGCAGCAAAAGCGGCGATTATTGCGATTTCAAAGGTAATGGCGCTCGAACTAGCCTCGGCCAATATTCAGGTAAACGTCATTGCCCCCGGTCCAACAGAGACCGTTCCATTTACTTCTCCCTTCTATTCTCAACATCCCGAAGTACTGAAAAGAATAGAGGAAAAGACTCCGGCCGGGAGGATTGGTCATCCCGAAGACCATACAGGCCTCATGGTATTCCTGGCTTCGGATGAATCGAACTGGATAACGGGCCAGGTGATAATGTCCGACGGTGGACTTGGTCTGGTTTGATGCTACAAAGCATAGAAGAATAAGTATGCCCCGGATCGAGCCGGGGCATATTCATTGGTGTCAGGATAATACTAGAAGTGTTGAAGCTCGAAGGGCAAGCTCTTTGGAAGATCCTGACCTTTGTAGCCGTCCGATACCTTAACCCTGCCGAACTCGATCATCTCTTTGAAATTAGTGCTGCCGCCAACAACCGAAGACAAGGTCGAGATATCACACTCAAGATCAAAAGAGTCACTCGGCGAGAAGCTAAGTTCTCCATTCTCAACGCATAGTTCGAAAACTCCGTCGTTCCAGGATGCCTGACTGTCGTCGATTTTGATTCCGACCCGCATGTCCGGAGCGTCAATTCTCAGACCATTTAGTAGCTGGAGGTCTACGATTCTGATCATAGTCCTGGGTACTATCTTCATCTCGGACGGCCTTTCCTTTAGATACGGCCAGAGAAGGAAATCAGGCGGAAGGAAGGCGTGGATCTGATCGATTTGAAGAGAAAGACCTTTCAAGAAACGGAACATTGCATGCCTTGTTTCGACATCGTCCGCAAGGAAGATCGTGACTAAAAACTTAAGTCCGCTGTCCTTGTCAAACTTATCGTAGAGAAAGACGTAGCGGAGCATCCCCGTAGTCCTTCCTTCTCGCTTGAACTTCACGAATTTCTTGGAAACATCGTTATCGGTTCGAAACTCGAAATCGCTTTTCCACATCTCTTCGTCTCTCAAGATCATGCTGTAGTGACTGCTTGCGTACTCGTTGTAGAACTCCCTGATTTCGCCGTCGGCATCTTCCATCTCCTCAATCATCACTTCGACCTTCTGATCGGGAAGATCTATAGAACCTGGGGAGAACTTCGCCCTGAGCATCGTGTCAAACTCCTCCCATCCGAGCTTTCTGTAGAAGCTCCTGCTAAAGGGATAGAGCAGAGATACGGCCTGCCCCTTCTCTCTCATGGTCTCGAGTGATCTCTCCAGAAGGAATTTGACTGCGCCCTTACCCCTGTAAAGGGGACTTGTACACACGTTGCCGATTCCACCCATCGGAATGACGGAATCTCTGAGTCGCATCTTCAAAGAAAGTAGAAGATACTCGGCGGCAAGAGTAGAACCGTCATAGGCCCCAAAGGGGTCCCTTAGATCGTTATTGAAGATCTCACCAGCATGTTTCGAAGCGACCCTCATCCAATTTTCTGTAATACCGAAAGAGAATTTCATAAGATCAAGATAATCCTTCTGATTGCTTATTCTCCTGCATTCAAACATCATTTCACCATCCCTGAATGTGGTGTAAAAATGATAGCATATCGCCGTCGTCGTACGAAGACCGTGGCTGGGGGTAGCAGGTTAGTGGCATCAAGATTAGAAGTGATGCTGCCTCCGGCAGGAAGTGAGGCTCGCTGGCGCGAGGAAATGATGCCCGGAAGATCATCCGGGGAAGTGATGCTGGCGCTTACGTGCCAGGAGGCAAAAACCAAAGAAAAAGAGCAAGCAAATTAAAGTGATCTGATCAGAACGAACTTATTTTGTCACTGAAGTGCTCTTGTTCAGGATCTGAGCTCTTGAAAAACCGTGGTCGGGGGTTGCGGGTTGGGGGTTGGAAAGAGCAAAGGATCAGTTGCAAGATGCAAGTTCCAAGTTGTAAGTAAAAAGACCTAACAAAACGGGTCTCGGGTTTCGAGTCTGGGGTTTCGTGAACAAAACCGGCTCACCAATTCAGGGTTTCACTGTAACTGAGGAAGTTATCTCGATATCGGCTTTCGAAAGTCCCTTACTCTGTCATCCCGAACTTGTTTCGGGATCTGCTCTTCGGGAAACCGTGGTTGGGGGTATCGGGTTGGTGGTAGGAAAGAGCAAGAGAAACTGGTTCGCCGTTGAATGGTTCTCCGTTCTCCGAAAAAAACCTGTTCTTCATTCCTGATCAAAGTGAAAAAACGAGAGATTCTGAATCAAGTTCAGAATGACGGGATGCGACGTCTTCGAAAAAGCCGATAACTGTCATCCCGAACTTGTTTCGGGATCTGCACTTTTGAAGACCGTTGTCGGGGTGTCGGAGGTCGGGGGGTGGAAAGAGCAAAGGATCAGTTGCAAGATGCAAGTTCCAAGTTGTAAGTAAAAAGACCTAACAAAACGGGTCTCGGGTTTCAAGTCTGGGGTTTCGTGAACAAAACCGGCTCACCAATTCAGGGTTTCACTGTAACTGAGGAAGTTATCTCGATATCGGCTTTCGGAAGTCCCTTACTCTGTCATCCCGAACTTGTTTCGGGATCTGCTCTTCGGGAAACCGTGGTTGGGGGTATCGGGTTGGTGGTAGGAAAGAGCAAGAGAAACTGGTTCGCCGTTGAATGGTTCTCCGTTCTCCGAAAAAAACCTGTTCTTCATTCCTGATCAAAGTGAAAAAACGAGAGATTCTGAATCAAGTTCAGAATGACGGGATGTGACGTTTTCGTAATCGCCTAACATTGTCATCCCGAACTTGTTTCGGGATCTTGGTTTAGGAGAAACCGTGGCTGGGGGTAGCAGGTTGGTGGTTGGAAAGAGCTAAGTGAAACCGGTTCGCCGTTTAATGGTTCTCCGTTCTCCGAAAAAAACCTGTTCTTCATTCCTGATCAAAGTGAAAAAACGAGAGATTCTGAATCAAGTTCAGAATGACGGGATGTGACGTTTTCGTAATCGCCTAACATTGTCATCCCGAACTTGTTTCGGGATCTGGGCGTCGACCTCACTATTAAATTAAGTACGCTGCCCTTTCTTATCGCTTTTCCAACAAATTAAATTTATACTTACGCTTTCTTTGAAGCTTACAGTCCGGGATCACCATTATTGTGCCGACTTTCCTTTCTTCAAGTAGACAAACCAGTAGATTGTACCGACAAAGAAAGCGCCTCCTACGATGTTTCCAAGAGTCACCGGTATTAGATTCTTCGTGAAGAGAGTTCCCCAGTTTAGATTGGCGATCTGCTCAGCACTGACTCCAAGAGAAATCGCGGCCTGGGCAAATTCTTCATTTGCCGTTGCGAGAATTCCTGCGGGAATATAATACATGTTTGCCACGGAATGTTCAAAGCCTGAGGTAATGAAAAGCCATATCGGGAAGAAGATGGCGAGAATCTTGCCGGCTATGTCTTTGGATGCGGATGCCATCCATATGGCTATGCAGACGAGCCAGTTGCACAAAATCCCCATAAAGAATGCGCTTTCGAAACTAAGACCCGTCTTATAAGCCGCAATCTTGATTGTATATCCACCCAGCAGACCTTCGGAAAAGCCGAGCTGGCCTGAATGGAAAACGAAGTAAGCTATAAGTAAGGAACCCGCAAAGTTTCCTAAGTAAACGAAGAGCCAGTTCCTGAACATAGAAACCCATTTCGACTTCTTTTGCAAACAGGAAATGACAATAAGACTGTTACCCGTGAAAAGCTCTGCTCCGGAAATGACTACCATCATAAGGCCCGTCGCAAATAATGCGCCTGCCAGGGTCTTGGAAAGCCCCACTGAATCGATAGTGTGTATCGCCACGTTGGACCCCTGCGCCGCAAATGCAATGAATGCACCGCCCAGAATACCCAGCACGAATTCCTTCACGATAGTCATATTGTTTTTTGCAGAACCTATCTCGACAAAACTCTCAGCATTTTCCGAAGGACTTACAACAGACCTTTCCATTTCAAAAACCCCCTGTTATCTATACATCTGGAAACCATTCATACGGAACTTCCCGAAAAGCCGACAATGATGAGGGACACTTAGATGTTATCACACACTAAGAGTAGCAGCGATAAGAACTAGAGTGGGGATCATATTCAAGAAGGCAATATCGACGCTTCTTTTCAGAGGAAAGAATCAGTTGCAAGAACGTGGTTGGGGGTCGGAGGTTGGTGGCATCAAGATCAGAAGTGATGCTGCCTCCGGCAGGAAGTGGGCTCTCTGGCGCGAGGAAGTGATGCCCGGAAGGGCATCCAGGGAAGTGACGTTGGCACTTACGCACCAGGAGGCAAAAACCAAAAAAAGAGCAAGCAAATTGAAGTAATCTGATCAGACGAACTCATTTTGTCAGTGAAGCGCTCCTGTTCAGGATCTGGGCTTTGGAGAAACCGTGGCTGGGCGTTCGAAAGTTCAAGAGAAACTAGTCGACCGTTGAGCGGTTCTCCGTTCATTGAGAAGAGCCGCTTCCCGCTTGCTAAGAAACGCTGAACGCTAGAAAGAGCGAGATTCTGAATCAAGTTCATGACGCCGCGAACGAGGTTTCGATTACAGGGTATGGGGTCTCGTGAACAGAATCGGCCATCAGTTTAGGGTTTTTCTGTAATTGAGAAAGCTACCCCGACATCGATTTGTGGAAGGCCCTTACTCTGTCATCCCAAACTTGTTTCGAGATTAATTCCAAGAACGAAGAGCCTGGACGCGTAGCGTCGGAACGAGGAACCGCGATTCTCGACGGGGACGGTGGACCGTTGACGGACAACGTAGTCTTCATCAGCGTACAGCGTGTACTCTCAAGCGTGAAGCGGCTTTTCTCGGCGAACCAGTTTCTCTTGCTCTTCCTACTTCTGACCACCGACGTCAAACCTCGGTAAACGATGGCATGAAATTGCTTAATTGGTGTGGCATAGCTTTCAATCATATGAAATAACCTTGTGTAATCATGTAATAAATTATGCAATCGAACAATTTTCAAGTCACTCTCTGTTTGTTTGCAAGCGCTTCTAATTTCTGTATTGTTGAAGAAGAGCAAAGAATTTTGCACGGCAGATGTGTGGGAGGCAATGATGACCGAGAAGAGATCGATCAAAGAGATTATGAAAGCCTATTCAGAAGTCCCCGATAAGGATTTCCGGCAAAAGCTCAAAATTTTGAATGAGCTTTCACAGACAATGTTCAAAGAGGGCAACCCTCTTCTGGCGTCGGAGACTGTTAAAGCGGAGCTTTCAAGAATTGAAGCCCCGGCATGTATCGAGCTGGCAAACATTACGCACAACATGATTAAGTACTCATGCGTTGTGGGCAATTACGATTCATCGATCGAATATGCCTTGAAGGCAGTTGTTCTTTTCAAGGAATTCGGAACGGCCGACGATGTCAACGACGTGATCGGAAACATTGGTGGTGTGTATGTCTACATGGGGCGGTTTGAAGAATCCCTCGAGTACACCGATAAGGCTCTAGAATACGTTCGAATAAAGGGTGATGATCTCGCGGTAGCTAACTTTCTGAACAACAAGGCCGTCGCATTGAAAAGTCTGGAAAGATTTGAAGAAGCCGTGGATTGCTTGATCAAGGCAATAGAAATAAAGCTCTCTCTAGGAAAGAAAGCAGATCTCTGCAACAGCTACTTCAATCTCTCCGAAGTGCTGATCAGCGGGGAAAGGTATGACGAAGTTCCCGCGATCTTCAAGAAAACCGAACCTCTAGTCAAAGAAATCGAAGATCCTGCAGGGTCTGCTGAATTCGATTTTCTTAAGGCTCAGTACTACATGGGAACTGGCAACTATGCAAAGGCTCTGGAAAAAATCGAAAGTTATATAGAGTATCAGAAAGAGTCTGGAAGCATGTCGAAAGTGCCTGGCGCACTAAGAAATAAGATTAAGATTCATGAAGAGCTTGGAGAAGAGGGGCTGGCTCTCGAAACGTACAGGGAACTTGACCTCTTGTCCCAAAGAACTTACAAGGAAACCTGCAGTGCCAGGGCCGCTGAGCTGGCGGCTTCATTCAGATTTCAGCAGAAGATGCACGAAATACAGTTACTGAGCAATCAGAACTTAGAACTTCAGGAAGCAAAGACAACTATCGAAAAGCAATATGAAGAACTTCTCGAAATCGACAGCAAACTCAAGAAGGCAAATGAGCTACTCGAGAAACAGGCCGAGATAGATCCATTGACCGGCCTCCTCAACCAGAAGAAGATGTACCCCATAATAGAAAGAGAGATAAATAGAGCCACAAGATACGGGACTCCTCTATCCATGATCATGATAGATCTTGACAACTTCAAAAACGTCAACGATACTTATGGTCACCTGCAGGGGGACATCCTTCTCAAGAATGTGGCGGGCATAATCAGGTCCTCTCTAAGAAAGGTTGACTTCGTTTTCAGGTATGGTGGCGAGGAATTTCTTGTTCTTTTGCCCTCAAGCGATTTGCAAATGGCAAGTTCTACCGCAGATCGTCTCCGGGATGAGCTGGCCAAGACCACATATCCTAAGGTGACGATGAGCGCTGGTGTCTCCAGCTGGTCAGGCGAAGATGCGACTCATTTCATTCAAAAGACCGACCACCTGTTATACGCAGCGAAAGGCAAAGGAAAGAACAGAGTCGAATTTCAGAAAGGCTCTTGACAGAGTAATCGGCGCAGCTTCAACCGAAAAGAAGACATTGTACTTGGTCCCAAAGGATTACTGAAAAATCAGACTCATTTAACCCTGGACTCTAGTAGATCCATCTTCTCTCAATATTCCGCGTACTTATTAAAAAGAGCAGTGCGGCAAAGCCCAGCAATATAAAAACGCTCGCCAGAGGATCTATGATTCCATTTCTGTTTATTGCGTGTTTAAGAGAATCGGCACCATAGGTCAGTGGAAGGACGAAGGAAAATGGTCTCAAAAACGCCGGCAGATTCTCTATAGGGATGAAGAGACCACAAAGAAACATCATAGGAAAACGGAAGAAGTTAGAAAACGTCTGCGCTTCGAATACTTCGCTAGCCGAAACTGCTATGAAAAGACCAAGAAAGGTCGAAGTCACGGCAATTAGCAGCACACTAACTGAAACCAGGAACCAGTTTATTCCAGATAGGTCGACAATCAAGAGGGCAAAGAGAACCGGAACAAAAGCGTTGATAATTCCGAAAAGTATTGCCCCAGTGGTTTTTGCAAGCATTAGAAGCTTGAGGCTTATGGGAGCTAGAAGCAAGCGTTCAAATGACCTACTTTTTCGTTCGAAAGTTATCGTAACTGCAAGCATCGATGTAGTCCCAAAGAGAACGGAGAGAGCCATAACCCCCGGCAAAATGTCTCTTATTTCTACGTCGCTTCCCGATCGCACAAAGAACATGAGGGTCCATGAGATAGGAAACACAATTCCCCAGCTTATGTTTGGTGGCTTCAAATAGTAGTTCTTCATATCCTTCATAAGGATTGTCCAGTAGGCTACTCCACTCATTTTTTCTTCCCCTCTTTCTCTGTCTTCATCTTCTCAACCTCTATTCCGGTCACTTTAACAAAGACCTCCTCAAGGGACGGTCTGACTATCTTCGCCTCGTACACATCGATCCCACGGGAACCGAAGAAGCTCATAAACGGCATCAGTTTTATTGGCTCCAAAGAGGTTATTCTAAGTGTGTTACCAGGTCGGAGGTTTATAGTCACGTTGCTGAACTCTTCAATCAATTGCTTCTTGAGATCAACGGGATCACTTCCAAGAGTGAATTCAACAATATTTTCTCTCTGAGCTTCTTTCATCAGGTCGGCCACGGTACCTATCTTTACAATTCTTCCCCCGACGATGAAACCAATCCTATCGCACAACCTTTCGGCCTCTTCTATGTAATGCGTGGTCAGAAAGATCGTGGTTCCCCGGTCGTTCAGTTCTCTTACCAAAGACCTTATCTGCCTTGCGCTTTCGACGTCGATGCCTGTAGTGGGTTCATCGAGGAAGAGAATCTCTGGATCGTGAATTAAGCCCGCGGCGATCGTGAGCTTTCTTTTCATCCCCTTCGAAAAAGCCTTGAACGGTCTCTTTCCTGTATCATCAAGGCCAAACTGCTTCAGCAGAGACCTCGCCTTTTCTTCTCTTTCAGACTTTCTGACCCCATAGAGAGCCGAACAGAAGACAAGGTTCTCATAACCGCTAAGATCATCGTAAAGGTTGCTCTCATCAGGAACAATCCCGATCAATCTCTGAACCTTCTTGATCTCTTTGATACCGTCTTTGCCTGCAATATCGATCCTTCCCGATGTCGGTCTTGCCAAACCTGTGAGCATGTTTATCGTCGTAGTCTTTCCGGCTCCATTAGGTCCAAGGAAACCGAATACCTCTCCCCTTTCAACCGAGAAGTCGATACTATTCACGGCAGTGAAGCCGTTGTAGTTCTTCGAAAGGCCCGAGACTTCAATAATTCCCAAAGCGATTACCCCCCAAACTTGTATATTTCACCAAATCCCTATAGACTTATCCTAGAAACCTAACCGCTTTCCCCACTGGAGTCCAAACTACCGCTAATCGATTCCTGCAGAATTGCAATGCTGTCAGAGAGAAGAGTATCTGAAGATTCTTCACAGAGCTCAGCAAGTTGATTCGACAACTCCTTCAACTTTCCTCTGTCCACAGAATAATGGGTGAAATATCCTTTCTTATGACCCTTGACAAGATGCGCGCTCCGAAGCACCTTAAGATGCTGAGAGACGGCTGGCTCGGAAATACCGAGTCTTCTTGAAAGAGCTCTAACGCAGAACTCCCTCCGAAGAAGCAGCTTAATAATTTCGTACCTTGTATTATCTGCAAGTGCCTTCAATACATTGATTTCGAGATTCACAAAAATGTTTTCTCCAATCCAATTAAGTGAATACTTAACCAAATTCTAGTCCATTTTTTCTACTCTTTCAACTAAGGGTCGCCCACGTTTTCTCATGTCTGCTTATTTCCTCAAGTGCTTTCTTCTAGCGGTCATGTCTATCTACCGACTGGTGTCTCACAAAAAACTCTTTGTTTCTCATTCAATACTGATTATCGTAATCATGATTATTATTAATATCGGTGTTGAATGAAGAAGGTGAATCCGATATAAATGACTGCTCATGCAGAGAAACGAAGTGCGAGTTCCACGGTATATGCGACAGATGCCGGGAAAAACACGAAAGACTCGGGTCGCTTCCTGCCTGTGAAAGGAAGAGAAGGAGGAATCGGAGGAAATGAGAAAACTGATCAACCGCATCCTGTTGGCTGTGGCGCTTTCTCCGCTCGTACCAGCGATTGTCACGCTTTTCCCGTGGGAAGCTTCAAAGCCAAACTGCGTCGGCTACTATTCTGTCTGCTCTTTTGCACCGTATAGCTCCATTATTCTTGCAGGGATTGCATTTGCTACTCTAGGACTTGTTATAGCAACCAAGAGGCTGCTGAAGAGGTTTCTGAGGTTGTCCGATGATCTTCGATGACAAGATTGGAAGCCTATTCGAGAAAATTGCTTCGTTGCACATAAACCTCAGCAGACATGCACGGCTTGCCCTGGAACCTCATGGTATTACCTACCCACAGTTCGGCGCACTGCTCGTTCTTTCAAGCCGCGGAGAGATGACCCAGAAGCAGCTCTCCTCACATCTCGAAACGGACACAACGAACACCATGGTGATATGTGTCGGACTGGAGAAGAAGCAGCTCATAACGAGAGAACAGTCCTCTGAAGACAAGCGGGCAAACATCGTCTCAATAACAGCAAAGGGAAGAGAGATATTTCAAAAGTCCATGGCAGTGCTTAGAGAGAGCTATGGTCCGACTGCTAATTCAATTTCGGAGAAGGAAAGAGACACGGTGAACTCAGTCCTGGACAAGTTACTTGAATCACTGAACACACTTCGGTAAGATGAGTTCCGGACTCTCTCACTTTCTCGACCGATACTCTTCGGCAAGCTTTTTCATGTATGGATCTATATGGGAGAAGTATTTTTTCAGTCCGGAGCAAAGGTAGTTCAGTCCCGGTTCTCCGTCTGGCGTTTTGACAAATCTGTTCTTCGGGCATTCTCCGTGACAGGCGAAAAGGTATTCGCACTTGTTGCAGTATTCCGGCAGTGTGGCAGCTTTCGAAACCCCGAAGACAGTCTGTGATGTCAAAGTCACCATTTCGAGCAACCTCCGGTCCTTAATGTTTCCGAGCCTGTGCTCGGGATAGACAAAGTGATCGCAGGAGTACAGACTTCCATCGGCCTCCAGCGCAAGTGCCTTTCCGCAAGTTTCAGAGAAGATGCACAACGATGCCTCCATCCCGAGCCACTGGGCAAGGGCACACTCAAAGAGGAAGACAAAGACTTTGCCAATATCCTCCCTGTACCAGATATCGAAAACTCCGTTGAGAAAACTCCCGTAGTCTTCTGGAACGACCGACCAGTCCGCAACGAGCGAACCGTGCTTACCTGGCAGGGCTTCACTAGATCCTGTAATCGGCATACTGTCTTCGGGAATGAATGTAGTGGGCGAACTTCTGAATACCTTCGGTTCTGCGATAGGGATGAACTGCATTCTGGTTGAGCCGGCTGTATCCCTCAAAAAGCGATACACCTCTCCAGGATACTTCGCGTTTATTCTGTTAACCACGGTCAGGGTATTGAAGGGAATTTCGTACTTGTGCAAAAGCCTTATGGCATTGAAGACCTTCTGGAAGGTCGGGCCGCCACTCCTGGTCTTTCTGTAGACGTTATGCAGTCTCTCCGGGCTGTCGATGCTTATTCCAACGAGAAAGTTGTTTTCTTTGAGAAACGAGCACCACTTTTCATCCAGCAGCGTTCCGTTTGTCTGGAGATCGTTGGCAATCTTCTTGCCCGGAGGACAGTAAAGCCTCTCGTAATCGACAACCTTTTTGAAGAAATCGATTCCAAGTAGTGTGGGCTCCCCTCCCTGCCAGGTGAAGACTATCTCCGGAACTGTCTGTGAGTTGATGTATTCATAGATGAACCTCTCCAGAACCTCATCGCTTATAACGTTTCTGCTGTTTATAAGCTCCTGTTTATGCAAATAAAAGCAGTAGGCGCAGTCGAGATTGCATAGGGCTCCCGTGGGTTTGACCATAACGTGAAACGCATTTATACTTTCCCTCGTTCTCCTATCGACTGCGCCCTCTGCCATTTACTGCTCTCCCTCTATGCGAGCTATTTCCTTATTCGTTCTAGTGACCCGTAATGATTTCAACTACAGGTGGATATTCAAGGAATGTGTCAATATGTTTCTTCATGGCTTCCAAGAAGAGATCTGTGAAAACCAGTTTTCTTATGGAGACGTTGTGTTCTTCCTTCGGATCCAGATAGAGATTGTACAGGTGATAATACGGGAAGGCCATTATGTAACCGGTAAAGCCTCCGGGATTAACGATTCCCTCTCCCGAATCCGATTCGGCAAACTGTACGTATTTGTACTCGGCTACCCTTACGGCAGAGAAGTAGCTCATAAGCCAGTAGTAGATGTACTTCCTGTTTGAGAGTCCCTCCTCGGCTAGGAGGAATGAAGTCTGGTCTACTCCGTCGATAAACCTGTCTGTAGGGATAGAATCGGTTGCGCCCGCAAGTGTAAGGCATGTATTGAAGATATCGGCAATGTCGAAGAGGCCGTCGGAGGCCCGTCCAGGTTCTATCATTCCCTTCCAGTAGAAGATTGCGGGTACTCTGACGCCACCTTCCCAGGTTGAACCTTTCGCACCTCTAAACGGCGAATAAGCGCTGTCCGGCCATGATTCCATCTCTGGGCCGTTGTCGGACGCGATGAAAATCAGTGTGTTCTCGAGTTGTCCAGTTCTCTCGAGCGCTGCGACCAGCTCACCCAGTATGTCGTCAAGTTCGACTATTGTGTCTTTGTAAACCTGCTTGGCCGGAGACGACCCCTCATACTCGTCTCTGGGATAGTTGTCAAAGTGAGCTCCCCTCGTGCAGTGGTAAAGGAAGAAGGGCTGGTCGCTATCGGCCATCTTTTCAATAAATTCAATCGAGTAGTCTTTCCAGTACTCGTCTAGATGTGAAGATACCTCGATATCTATCTCTTTAACCTGTTCGATGGTGCCGCCCTTTTCTGCGTGAACCCAGTACTTCTCGAAAGCCCACTCACGTATCATCTCGGTTCTCTCCTCGCTGTTGGCAATTTCGGGGTAGAAGTATGGATCCCGCCACTCTGTGTACAGGTCCGACACACTGAGGAAACCTGAGAAGTCATCAAATCCAACGTTTTGAGGCTGAGAACCGGGATTCTCTCCCATGTGCCATTTTCCAACAGCTTGAGTAACGTAGCCGGCATCGCTCAACAACTGGGCAAGTGTAACTGCATTTGTCAGTCCTCCGGGCTCGTTGTACAGCGTTGGCCTTAGTATTCCATGCCTGACTGGGAGCTGTCCCGTAAGAAGAGTCGCCCTGGTTGGTGAAGAAGAAGGTTGCGAATAAGCAGAAGTAAGCATGAGTCCGTCTCTTGCAAGTGCATCCATGTTTGGAGTCGGCGCTCCTACAGCGACACCTCCACCATAAACACCAAGGTCCCCCCAACCGACATCATCCATTAGATACACAAGTATGTTGGGCCGCTTCCCAGTTCTGCTCTCAAACTCGGCCAACTTCGCCATTGCTTCTTCTCTCTGCTCCGGATGAGGTAATACCTCCTCCAGATTCGGGGCCGGCTTCACGGTTTCGAGCGGCATAGTGTCTTCATAGTTGGCCGCAAGCGCAGATGTGAGAGCGAGAGCGCTTCCAGTGGCTCCAATAATCACTTTTCTAAGTAGCCTGGAACTTTGAACTTCCATACAACCATCTCCTCTTGGATTCACTTTCTAATAACCTTTCTGGAAGTGAAAAACCACGAAACAATTCTTGAAACCAGCATTCCGAGATCGCTCTCGGATAACCCTATTGGCATAGAAGAAAACGATCGAAGATAGTTAATATAGTCACACAATAAATGCCTTCAAGATACTATCACAAAGACCTTCGAAATCAGAGCAAATGCCAGATGTCTACTCGAAGAAACCTTCGCCCTTCGAATAATGAACAATCGCAAGCAATGTCATTCCTATTGAATTATCCTGGCAGGTTCCAGATATCTGCAATAACTCGCTTATGAAGAGATCTTCGAAAATTAACACGTTTTAAAATCTAAAATTTGCAAAGCAATAATGGAAAGAAAAAGTGATAAGCTCGTTTGAGTTACATTGATTAAACTTGCTTGCCATGACTAGAACCGGTGAAATATTAATACTTGGATTCGGAATCTACCATACAAAAGAAAACTCCCAGACCAAAGTCTGAGAGTTATATTTTCAAGAATACTATTGGTTTTCGCTGTGGTGGGGCAGCCGTATCTAAGCCAGAAGGACAACGCTATTTATACAGGAAGCCATCGCCAATTAGATCGCCGTATTCATCGTATATCTCTATCCACAGTGCACCACCGTAATTCTGCAACTCGGCCTCAATCGTTCTCTCAACCCAGTGGGAGTCGTACCAACCGTATTCTCCGACAAAACTCCGGTTGGCTCTTCTACTTACTATGTCCACGTTGTACGGGTCATTGTCGAAAGATATCCATCCGGTATTGTTCGAGTTCACTATGAGAACAACATTGTGGTTCCCATAATAATCATTCAGAACACCACTCCACGTTCCGTCTAGCATGTCGTCAAATGAAAAACATCCGCCAAGCAGCAATACCATAATCACGGCTAGAGACACCAGGTATTGCTTCTTCATGGAGGTCGAACGGCGTTACGATAGAAGTTTTGCAGTTTGAACCCTTCAGATAAAGAGCTCTCTGTCCGAACCGCCACAAAGTCATAATGTCTACAATCATATGAAGATCAGGAGAACTCGAATATGTAATAATTGAATCGAATTTCCTGTGAGGAGGCAAGATATGGAGACAATCGTATTCAAGTTTTCATTACCCACATCTGCGATCATGCTGAATATTGGAATCGTTATTTTCGTTGGGGCGATATTCATTTTCTCTCTATTCAAAACAAAGGGCTGGCAGAAGACTATTTCACTAATAATCACAGGCAGTCTGTTCGTCTTCTTCATATTTCTCTTCCTGATATTTCCATTCACAAACGCCGTGAAATTTGACGGCGAAAACGTTGTTCTGAATGCACTTCCCTTCGGAAGGAAAACGATAGCGATAGATTCGGCTGAAATCGTTGGAATTATCGACTGGACTGAAGAGAGGGACTTCGAGCCGACGGTAAGAACCAACGGAGCATCTACAGGTCTATACAAAGTGGGCTGGTTCCGACTCAGAAATGGCTCCAAGGCCTTCATCATGACTGCAAGATCGAAAGTCTTCGTCATGAAATCCGAGGATATTTACTACTTGATCTCTCCGGATGAGCTTCAGGAATTTGCGGGCGTGATTTCTTCGAATTAGGAACGTTTTCTTGTAAGAAACGTGGTAGGGAGTAGTGGGTTGGTGGCATCAAGATCAGAAGTGATGCTGCCTCCGGCAGGAAGTGAGGCTCGCTGGCGCGAGGAAGTGGTGCCCGGAAGGACATCCGGGGAAGTGATGCTGGCGCTTACGTGCCAGGAGGCAAAAACCAAAAAAAAGAGCAAGCAAATTAAAGTAACTGATCAGACAGACTTATTTCGTCACTGAAGTGCTCCTGTTCAGGATCTGGGCTTCGAAAGAAACCGAAGTTAGAGGTCAGTGGTTGGAAGGGAAGACGAAAAACCAGTTGCAAGTTGTGAGTTGTAAGTTGCAGGTAAAAAAGCCCAGCAAAACGGGTCTCGGGTCTCGGAAGATCAAAACAAACCGGTTCTCCGTTTGATGGTTCTTTGTTCGCCGGGGGGAGTTGTGAAGCAATAGCATCGAGATTCCTACCAGGAGCTTTGTCGGAATGACGGAATTGGGCGTTTTCGGAGTAACCATACGCTGTCATCCCGGACTTGATCCGGGATCTGTTCCAAGAACGAACAACCTGGACGCGCAGCGTCGGAACGAAGAACCAGTCTTTCCGAAGGACGGGTTCATGGTTTGGGACAAAGGACCAAGGACGTTTTTTCACAGCGCTCAGCAACTTCTTACTCTTAAGCGTACAGCGTTCTTAGGATAGAGATGCGGAAACAAGTTCAGCATGACGCCGAGTACGGGGTTTCGATTACAGGGTCGGGGTCTCGTTAACAGAAACGACAATCAATCCACGGGCTCACTGCAACTAAAAAGATTATCCGGCAACGCATTCAAGAAGACCCTCATAATGTCATCCCGAACTTGTTTCGGGATCTGGGTCTTAACCGCTCGGCGGGGACGATGGACCGTTGACGGACAACGTTGTCTTCGTAGCGTTCAGCGGGTTCTCCCCTTTTAAGCGTAAATCAGATCTTTAGGCGTTCAGCGGTTCTTCTCCCGTGAGGTGGCACTGGCGAAGGCGAAGCCTTCACTTGCGGCGATGATTCTCGCCTTTTGGCCGGCCAGCGCAGCAGACTGGCTCCCTTTTCCCTCCTGCGAAGCAGCCTCACTTCCCCGGATGATCCTCCGGGCATCACTTCCGCCGGGATCTTTCGGCGCATCACTTCCGGGGATGCTCTTCCCAGCATCACTTCTCAATGGAGTCGGCATTGCGTCCGCCGATATTTCTCGGCGCTTTTCTATACATTTACATTCCATATATAATAGAAACGCCGGATCTACAAGGACCGGTCATGGCCATTCGGAGGTGATGCGATTGCTCAGGATTCTGCTAGTTGAAGACGACGAAAACCTTGCGAACGGCATAAGCTATGCGCTCACGCAGGAGGGGTGGGCAACGACCTTAGCCGGGAGTGTGTCGTATGCTCTCGAAATGCTAGAGAGCGGAGACTTTGATCTGGCGCTCCTAGATGTAATGCTCCCCGACGGAAACGGATTTGAACTCTGCAAGAAGATACGCGAAAGATCAGAGATGCCAATAATCTTCCTTACTGCAAGGGACGAGGAAGTGAATATCGTAATGGGTCTCGAGAGCGGGGCGGACGATTACGTAACGAAACCATTCAGACTAAGGGAGCTCATATCGCGAATCAAAGCCAATGCACGGAGAATCCAGAAGCGTTCCGTTGAGGAAGGCAATTCGCTCAAGTCAGGCCCCGTAGAACTGGACACCTCTAAGCTGAGGGCTTACAGATCCGGGAAAGAGATAATACTCACTCCAACGGAGTTCAAAATACTCAGAACTCTTATGGAGAACGAAGGTATTGTCCTCGGAAGGGATCGGCTCCTTCAGAAGGTATGGGATGTAGACGGTGAATTTATTGATGACAACACCCTCTCTGTTCATATCCGAAAGCTCAGAGAGAAGGTGGAGGAAGATCCCTCAAAGCCGAAGCTTATTGAAACGTTGAGAGGCCTGGGTTACAGGTGGAATGGGGAGAAATAGATGTTAAGATTCCTCTTCAGAGAAAAAGCCAATAGACTGGCCTCAGTTGCCGGCATTGTGATCTCTCTCGCGGTCGTCATTATCGCCGTGCTGCTCATATGGTCTGCATTGCAGGAACAGAGAAGTCGTCAGTATGAAAGGGAGATCTCGTTAATTGGAAGGCTGGTTTCGCTGGGTGGTCTTTCGGATGAGACCCTTCAGAGGCTGCTTTCTGAGAGTTGGCAGGAAGACTTCGAAGCTGCGCTGAACCTTCTCAAGCCCTATGGATACACAGAAGCGCCTCCCGAAAGCTATGGATCTACTTACAAGAATTTCCGCTCCAGGATAGTTACGATAATTTCGCTCTCTTCTATAACTCTTGTTCTTCTCTGGGTTTCACTCCTTTCCCTCATAGCGAAAAAACAGTCCGACTTTCTGAAAGAAACATCGCTGAGATTGGACGCCCTGATGAGCGGGAGATACGATGGTAAATCGATTTTCGACGGCGAGGGGGACACGGCCATCCTCTCGGCACAATTGAATGCTCTCAGCAGAAGACTGGAAAAGACCATGGAAAGCGTTGATTCCGAGCGCGACAGGATGAGGGCCTTCATCTCTTTCATCTCGCATGAACTAAAGACGCCCCTTGCCTCCCTAAAAACGATGAATGAACTAATGATAGACGGAAAAAATATGGAAAGAGAACAGATTGAAGAGTTTCTGAGTAGAAGCGGCGAAGATATCGAGAGAATGGAATGGCTCATCGGCGACATTCTCAACATAGCAAGGATAGAATCGGGCGCTATCAGATTTAAATTCAGAAAGGCAGATCTCGCAGAACTGGCGAGAGATGTAATGAGAAGCTACATCGAGATAGCTCGCGGAAAGAAGGTCGAGATTTGGCTTAATACCGAATCGTCGGCTATGGTCTTCTGTGATGAGAAGTGGATTTCGCAGGCTATTGGCAATCTCCTCAAGAACGCCATCGATTACTCCTCTGAAGGCGGCTCGGTAGCTGTGTCAATTTCAAGGAGCGAGACCTACGCCTATATAAGCGTCTCGGACGAAGGCCCCGGGGTCTCGCAAGAAGATTCATCGAAGATCTTTCAGAGTTTCTACCGGGGCAGTTCTGCCGGTAGATCGAAAAAGGGTTCAGGGCTCGGGCTATCGCTGGCTAAAGCGATTATTGAGAGACACCAGGGCGACATAAAGCTGACGTCATCTACAGAAAGAGGGTCGACTTTCACAATAGAGCTCCCCGTAAGACGGGAAGAATGAGGGCTTAACCTTGCGATTTCTTAAGCTTATCCTTCATCTACGAATAAGAAAGACTCCTTATACTCTGAAAAGAAAACAATAAGGAGGCGGATTATGGAAGTACTCAAAACTACTGGACTGAGAAAAGTATATGGATCTGGCGCGAACGCAGTCACTGCGCTCAAAGGGGCGGAGCTTTCCGTCGAGGAGGGCGAGTTCATCGCGATAGTCGGGCCTAGTGGCTCGGGAAAGAGTACGCTCCTTCATCTGCTTGCGGGGCTTGATCGGCCTACCGCGGGAAGCGTCCACATAGACGGCAAGAATCTCTACGGCATGACGGATACCCAGCTTTCGATCTTCAGAAGAAGAAGAATCGGGTTTGTCTTTCAGTTTTTCAACCTGATTCCCGTCCTGACTGCCAGGGAAAACATTGAACTCCCGCTGATCTTGGATGAAAGAAAAATAGATGAGCCCTATCTGAACGAACTCATAAGGCTTATGAAACTGGAAGACAGAATCGATCACCTCCCGTCTGCCCTTTCAGGCGGCCAGCAACAGAGGGTGGCCATAGCCAGGGCTCTCATAACGAAACCCGCTATCGCCTTTGCCGACGAACCGACAGGAAATCTCGACAGCAAGACGAGCCAGGAAGTCATGGACCTGCTTAAAATAAGCGCGAGGAAATTCCACCAGACTCTCGTAATAGTGACTCATGAAGAGGGTATTGCAGAAAGAGCCGACAGAATAATCACTCTGGAGGACGGCGAGATCGTTTCGGACTACTCGAATGCAGACGTGGGCAACGTCTTTTCTTCGGCCTTGGGAGGTCAGAAGGTATGAAGCGTTATACAGAACTAAGCAGAAAGTACCTTTCGAGACGACTTAGGAGAACGTTGTACACACTCCTGGGAGTGGCCCTCGCCGTAGCCTTCATAACCGCAATCATGATCACTTTCGAAAGCATCGAAGCTTCGCAGCTTCAGAGCATGGAGAACTCTGTGGGGAGATACCATGGCAAAGTAGTAGAGACAAGTGAATCCGAGCTCATGGACTTGAAGATACATGTTTTGATTGAAAAGCTGGGTATTCAGAAAATAGCCGGAACAATTGAATTTCCCGAAGAAAGGGCTTCTCTGTTTGTTGAAGAGGCAAATGAGTTGACGCTCAACCTGAGAGGAAAGAGCATAGAAGAAGGCCGTTTACCGGAAAAACCTGGAGAGATAGCGTTAGACTCATTTTCGGCGCAGCTTCTGGGAATCACTCCGGAAACCGGCCAAATGGTCTCACTTGATATTGGAGGCAAGAAACGTACCTATGAAATAGTAGGGATAGTATCAAAGGCTATACAGGAGAGTGCGATGTCAAAGGCCTTTGTGGAAATTTCACCTGAGGAGTTTTCAGAGATTTCTGAAGAGTCGAGAGTGGTGAAGAACGCCTACTTCACCGTTGATGCGCCAAACAACGGAATAAGAGCTGCAGCGCTTAAGGTTGCCTCGGATCTCGAAATAAGAGATAAGACAACTTACAACGGTTCGTTGATCTACTTTCTCGAGAACCTATCTCCCGTAAACTGGCCGGCCGTCGTTCTGGGACTGCTCGTCGCAGTCGCTTCAATGGTCTCTATCTATAACACCGTACAGATTTCCGTTCTCGAGAGAATACGTGAATTCGGGCTTCTCAGGGCGGCCGGTGCCACTCCCGCACAGATAAGGAAGGTCGTCTTCCGAGAATCGATCCTCGTAAGTCTTGTTGGTATTCCCTTAGGACTGGCGACAGGCGTTTTGCTCTCCTTCGCCATAGCGCTCTATGCGGGATCTCAGCTTACGGGGCTAGGCGGCTTCGCAACCATGATTTCACCCCTATCACTCTTACTTGGAGCCATTCTCGGATTCCTGTCGGTAGTCGTATCTTCTCTTATTCCCGCACTAAGGGCGGGGAAAGTCTCACCCGTAGAGGCGATGAGACAGTACGGTGTCGAACCCTCTGACTTCGAAGTCAGAGGGATCGTTAAAGGACAAAGTTCGTTTGGAGAGAAGATCCCGTTGAAACTTGCGAAAAGAAACATGAGGAGAAATCTTCGCACGACGATTATTTCTGTCATTTCAATGACGATGGCGGCAACTCTTTTCATAGCCTTCTCGTACTTTGCCGCAAACTTCGATACTGAGAGAATTGCGCGGGGCGTTGTGAAGTCGGATTTCTCAATAAGAGTGGCAAGCATGTACGATGACGGACCCGATGAGGAAACGATCGAAGAGATACTCTCATTTGAAGATGTACAGACAGTAGCGGCTGCGAAGTTCATTACGGGAAGACTGCTCACCGAATGGGAAGACCGCGACCTTGATAACAAGTCATTCGCAACCTTCTCCACCCCTGAGGCTGGAATGCGCGCGACAATAGTTGATAATAGCGGAATGTTCATGGCTCTCCTCGCTTACAACGATCTCGGTATCGAGCTGATGAAGACGAAAGTCATTTCGGGATCGATAGATTTGACGAGAGCAACTTCCGAACCGGTAATCATTATCGACATAGAAAACAGCAACAAGCACGGAATCGAGGCAGGAGACAGAGTTTTGCTCAAGACGTACTATCTGAACGAGTCTATGGTACAAGTTCCCGTCGCCTCGGAGTTCGTCGTTGCCGCTGTGGTGCAGGAGCTGCCATCAGTCGTCGGCTACACGGTCGAGGGCGGAATGCTTGTTGCGGCATGCAGCGAGAAGATAATTGAGGTTTTCAGGCCTGAGAGCGACGATGTTCATCTCACCATGATGGACTACATGGACCACTACTCGTATGTAGATATATACCTTCGAAGGGGAAGCGACGCTGAAGCTCTCGAATCAACAATCGAAGAGATCGCTGACAGATACAGGAACTCTACCTTCATCTCATACAGTGAATACAAGAAAGAGGCTGAAGACGCGATCAGCACACTTTCAACCCTAGTGTACGGGCTTATTGCAATAGTTGGCTTCATAGGCATCTGCGGTATAACAAACACCATGAACACTACTATCATCCTGCGTCGCAGAGAGTTTGGAATACTCAGAGCGGTGGGCATGACCGGAAAACAACTCAAGGCCATGCTTACTTACGAAGGCCTGATCTTCGGATTCATAAGTGCCATATCGTCTGTCGTTCTAGGCCCGATTCTCTCTTACACGGTCTATTCGCTCTTGAGATCCGAGATGAGTCATCTCAACTGGTCGATACCATGGATCGGAATTGTTCTAGCGGTTGCCGGCGCGATAGGGGCAGGAATACTGACCACGCTCGCTTCGTCGAGAAAGGTGACGTCTCTAAGCATAACCGAATCGATCAGAACTATAGAGTGATGTAGAAATGAGTCTTTCAGTTTGACTAAAGTCGGACTTTGATAGGTTTTATCGCCGGCCTTATTCTTCTTAAAACAAATTAATGTTGGGAGGCCTAAATGGAAATTCAAGTTGCTACTATATCTGTTAGCTCTCTTGAGATAGCAAAAGTCTTCTACGAAGAGATCCTCGGGTTCGAACCGGATATTTTTTACGAACAGACCAACTGGCAGTCATATAAACTCGATGGAACGGCAGGTTTTGGGATAATCGAAACTCCGGGATTGAAAAGAAACAGGAATTCAGACATCTTGAACTTCCGAATAACCGGTGTCGAGGAACTGTGGAATAGAATCAAAGACTCTGTTGAGATTGATACTCCTCTCGAAACGACTCCCTATGGAATCCTTAAATTCGTCATCAGAGATCCGGACGGTTTTAGAATCGGTTTTGTTGAAAAGATAGAAGCCTGAGGATTTGCACCTCAGGCTTTTTCTTAAGTGCACTCAAATTAAGTAAACTAAAAAGCTATGTCTCGAAAAGAAAGCTTCAATCTCTTAAGGCTTGTGGAAAGACGCAAAAAGAGCCAAATCAAACTGCAAATTGCTTAGAGTCAAAGTCTGAGAATCACTGAAAGGGGTCCCACATGGATCATAGTACCAGCCACTAAACTCATATCCAGAATTTGGAACGGCGCTAATAATGGTGCTCGACCCCTTTGGAAATTCGCCTCCACCGCTGACTTGACCACCCTCCGGTGGTTCAGCTCTCAAGTCCACAGTTACTGTATCGGGTACATCCAGGTCAAACTTCGCCGTAAAAGTGAAACTGTTTTCCGTGCTTGTTACGGGAAGCGTATGGGTATCCAGGAAGCTGGCGGTGTCAAGGGTGAAGCTTGGCGATCCGCTCATGTTCTCTTCACCGTAGTACCAGCCATCAAAGGTGTAGGACTCATTCGGTGAGGCCATGAATAAAACGCTCTCCCCGTATTTGGCAGTTCCTCCGCCGCTCACCGTTCCGCCTTCAGGGGGGTCTGCAACTGCGTTGAACTGATACTCTATCGGCGGGAACCAGGCTTCTATTGGAAGAGTATCGGTCACACCTTGTGTCGGCAGCCATTCGGAAGTGTTAAATGTATATGGAAGATCCTCACTCAACATTTCCCCGTCGGTGTACCAGCCTCCGAAATCGTAGTAATCAATCGGTGTAGCTCCAAGCGTGACATCTTCGCCATATGAGTATTTGCCGGCCCCGCTCACCTCTCCCTTGCCAGTCGGCGAAGCATCGATCGTAACGAACAGCCATCCTTCTGGTGGAGGCTGAGTTTGGAACTTCGCCGTAAAAGTGAAAATGTTTTCTGTGCTTGTTACGGGAAGCGTATGGGTATCCAGGAAGCTGGCGGTGTCAAGGGTGAAGCTTGGCGACCCGCTCATATTCTCTTCACCGTAGTACCAGCCATCAAAGGTGTAGGACTCATTCGGTGAGGCCATGAATAAAACGCTCTCCCCGTATTTGGCAGTTCCTCCGCCGCTCACCGTTCCGCCTTCAGGGGGATCTGCAACTGCATTGAAACTGTATATTATATCTACAAACGCGCCCACTAAGGGGAGCGCGGTGTATGTAACGCCCTCAGTGTAGTAGTCATTTGCCGGGAAAGTGTAAGTTGCGCCCTGGCTTAGCTCTTCCCCACCGACATACCACCCATCGAAATTGAAATGCTCTGAAGGCGTAGCCCCGACAGTCACATAACTACCGTATGGATAAACTCCCTCGCCCCAGGTCTCACCACCATCAACCGGAGTAGCTTCAATAGTAATGTCTAATTGCCACTGGGGGGCCGAAGGATCAAATCTCCCCTCGATGGTGTATTCCGTACAGGTAATGCATGCCGTATGACTGAGAATTTCCACTGTACTAACCAGATCAGCGGCCTGATCACTGAACATATAGCCGTCTATCCACCATCCCGCAAAGCCATAGCCTTCATTAGACAGCGCGCTCAAACCTACAGAGTCACCATAATTCACAGCGCCTCCGCCGGCCACTTCCCCACCTTCAGGAGGAACAGGCACAAGATTGAAGGTGTATTCCATTGGATTGAATCCTGCCAAAAGACTTACATCCTTTAAAGCCGGGAAAGTGGCGACCGGATCGGTGTATATTGGGTCGTCACCGCTCTCCTCAAAACTCTCTTCTTCAGGCTCAAGATACCATCCACTGAAAGTGTGATGAATGGATGGTGTGGCCACTATAGTTACGAGATCCCCGTAGATGTATTCTCCGTCTCCGCTGAATTCTCCTCCATCAGGAGGATCGGCCACAATCGAAATCGCTACCTTCATTGTAAAGAAGATACTGTAAGTTAGACTTGCCTTTCCATTAAGAGAAGTGACAAGAACCGTTGCAGTGCCGGGAAGCGTCTCGGCGTCGGTTATAACTATGTTTACCCCCTCAACTGCAGGAATGGCCGTAACAGTGGGCGGTTCCGTAGTGCCCGCCGGAAGTACAACCGAATACGAGGTCTTCTTCGCACTGAATTCGGGAACTTCAACTTCGTTGTACATAAGCTTCTTCAAAGTGGCATCGGCTGCCTTCCAAAATGCCGGACAACCGGTAATCATTATAAGAAGCAGCAACACCACAGCATACACGCAAGTTTTCTTCATTCTCATGCCTCCTCCATGAACGACAATCGGTAATCTTACACAAACCCAATATGTGATTTCCAATAACCTTTCAAATAACTGCAAGGAGCCACAACATGAAATGAAGCGCTGAGTGAGTGAAGGAGAGTGGCGTATTTAATTTCTTGACTTCAGTGTAGCATTAGAGAGAGAAAATACATTCAACTTTTGTCTCTTTGAACAACCACATTTTATCGTCATTTTAAATCATTGCGTTTCGATGAATTGTGCTTCTTGTAATACTTATCCTTTGATTAGCATCTGAAAACACCCCAAGCTAAATCACTTGAAAAATAAATTTGTCGACCACTATTTTGAGAAGGCTTCTGATTGGAGAGATAACCTGAAAAGTTACCAGGTAAAACTTGAATTAAGCCAGTTAGGGAATTTATACATATATTTTCAATTAATACTGCTTAAATATTCTTAATGTAATTAAAATGACGTGCCTTGTTAATTCAATAAGGACAACGGATTTTCCTTCAAGGAGCTTGTAATCTTGGTATGAATAGTCTCTTTAATTATCAATCAAAAGTTTGACTTCATTTGTGAATCTGTATCTGGGGTGGGGCCAGCAAAATATGATCTATTTCGACGATCAACTGTTCTTACTATAAGCCAAGAGCACCTGTCCAGAATTGCCAGCGGATCGAAGCAGCGGCTCTCAGGAAGCTTCAAAGAAAAATGATGTCTTAAAGCGCTACTGCGCAAGGTTCGAGCTCCGCTCTTATTCTGAGGCGCGTCCTTTTCCTTCGTTTTACTACAACTGAAGACCTGTCTTTTCGCCAGACACTGCTGTTTCCAGACCAAACAGTATTTTCATCAGGGTAGTCTTAACTGCGCCATTTTCCTTAACAATAGAGTCTATTTCGCCCCTATTAACGCAGAGGTTAGCTTTATTATTAGAGATAACACCGTTCGGATAGGTTATAATAATTTTCATCATTTCTAGAATCGGCTGACTCACGTTAGCCTCCAAAGAAGTCAGCGCGACCTTTCGCGTTATTACGCTCCTAAAAGACATTTGTACTTGTAGCACAAATTTGTTAAGGTCTCACACAGAATCTCTTAGCTCCTGGAATTCATTGCTTTCCACCATTAGACCACTTTTCACAACAATCTCTCCATTAATTGTCTTGTCTTTGATAACCTTAAATTTCTCGATGAATTCCTCTGGAACATTCTCAAGGAAGAATTCGTTTTCTGCAAGTCCCACTGCGCCTTTTTTAAGACCCAGATGTTCGGTTTCGCCATATTCATGTTTGCCTTCAAGATAAAGAGACAAGTCTCTAAAAAGTGAGTTATCAACCCTCTTCATCATGAACGTCAAGGTTTATTCGGATTTTGCAGGATCAGTTTCTGCGAAAAGCGTAGCTTGGTCAAAACCAAATGTGTATTTTTCTGCTTGTTTAGCTGTATTAAGTTGTCCAAGACCTCTTGATTAGCAACATTAAATGCGATATCAACTCCCCTATTGTATGTTGTATTGTGCAAGCGCCATTTCTTAACCTTTTGCAGCATCGAATAGATCCCCTATGTAGGAAATTGCGACTTTTATTTCCGGATCTTCATACAGTGTTCTTTCTATAAAACCTACCAAGAAGTCGTTTATTACTGAACTGCCTATTCCATCTAAGAATCCAATCATCTTTTCTTCGTTAGCATTTAGCATGTCCAAATTTTTGTTAACACAGCAGCAAGAGCCCTGCAAGGAATGACCCTTCATTGTTTTTGTTCGTAAGTAACTGCATATACTTTATCTAGATTTCCAAGAGACTATTTCACCGAACTATCGAAGATGAAAAATCGCTTTAAGGACATTGAGGCGCAATTTCTTCAATATGGGGAGCCATTTGCCAGGCATCAACAATTATTACGCCGTAATCCAGATCAGCAAAATCTTCAAGAACGGGTTTATGAGCACTAACGTCATTACCCATTTTCACTATCCGGGCCGTAATTCCAAGCTCTTCTTGTGCCATTTTTTATACCTGACGCTGCATATCAAAGAATGAGATGTCGCCCAAATTTCCATGCAGCAATAAGGCAATCTTTAGAGGTTCTGTTCCGATCAATAATCCCGAAAAACCTAGCATGACTGTTAGAAACAATACGACACCAAGCTTAATTCTCATAAGATTGATCTTCTTAAAACGATTTTTGGCGCAACATCAGTTCTGATACTCTTACAAGAAAATTAATCAGAGATTCCTACTAATTCTTTCTCATAAAGAATCTCTGTTAATGCTAAGCCATCTGCAGTTGCCGGTTCTCTTATTCCAAGAATAGCAGCCATAGTTGGAGCAATATCTACCAAAGATACAGTATCGGGTAGTCCAACCTGTGGTTTTATTAAGGCTCCACCAACAGCAAACAAAGTCCTTATATTTCCTCTCATTTCAGGAACAGTTCCGAACAAATAGCCGTGCTGGCCAGTGAAGTAAGGTACAGCATCTGTAACTATCTGCCCTGGAGTTGCAGCATCGAACTGATAGGGCGAAGCAGCAAAGGCTAACACATCCCCTGTGCTTTTCTCATTGAATAAGCTGAATGATCTGCCTGCAAGATCAATATCTTTGGTTTCCTCTTTAGTGAAAGCTTTCGCAATTACTTTTGCACCATTCTCATCAATCCACGAATTAAGCGCATCAATGATCTCTTTTTGAACCGCTTCGTAATCATCCGGGCTTACCACTCCTGTAGGTTCTCTACCGATAAGGTTAATATAAATCTGTGTAGCAGCTCCAGCAGAATAGGCTATAGCTTTACTAGAAGATGGGTCTGAAGAGTTGTATAACCCTACTCTGGCGAGTCTTTCGTTGATGTTGGCAATTCTCCAGTAAGAAACAAATCCATGATCACTAACAATGAAAAGATTTGACTCTTCTGGGCCGCCAAAACTGTTCCAAAGAGCTTCCGTAGATTTATCTAACTGTTGATAAACCTTTCTAAACATATTGTATCTACGTTGGTATTCTTCTGCGCTGTAGACTGGAGATTCCTTATCAAGGAATCCGAACATTCGATGAGCAAACTCATCAATTTCCCAGAACCAAGCGAATACAACATCGGGATTCGTTCTTTCAATTACATACTGATAAGCTTTCTCGTACCATTCTATTTCCATTAAGCAAGATTCAAAGAAAGTCTCTTCGTCAACAAAACCCCCAATTATTGCATTTCTATCAGCGTTGATTGGAATTGGTAAGACTTCTGCCATTTCCGTATCTAGCCACTCTGGGAAAATCTGAGTGCTTTGCATTGCAGACACAAACAACCTTAGTTGCTGCGCGTCATCGCTTAAATTTAGAAGTTTCACATATAAGCCTGCTCTCTTTCCTCCAGGAAGTCTTGTTTCTAAAGGCAACCACTCTCCAACACGAATACTTCCTGTTACTTTAGACCATTCAGAATCAACAGAAGCAAGTAAATCATAATTAACTATGGAATCGTCTGTCGTATCCACAATCAGTAAGTTGCTAACAAAATCCTCTCCGTGATAAGTAGGAATCTTCATCGCAAAAGTCAAAGGATGCGAATAGCTATTTAATCTGGTTTGGTGAATCTTCTGCATCTCAGCATCTACTAACTCCACCTTGTAATAGTCCATGAAAAGAAACGGAAAAAGAACAGCTCCTTCGATATCGTAGTTACTGATAACAGTGGTCTTACTATGCCAGTTTCCCCAACCCATATTTGGTCCGGTTAAGCCAGCGTCGTTTGCAGGCCAACTTGCCCAAGGACCTCCCAGAACTGCTGTTCTGTAGCCCTCTAATTCAGCAACAACGGCAAAGCTCTCGGCCTGCAAAGTATGGGGACCGCCATACTGACTAGCAGTAATCGGGGTTCCAGAATAGTGGAAACTATTGTTTGTAATTCCGTGTGTTCCCGGAAATGACCCCGTAATAACAGACGGCCAAGAAGCGTTTGTGTTTGCTACAACAACAGGAAGACCACCTTCATAAGCAAAGTTTCCGTTCTCCATCATCCAAGAAATAGTTGGCATTCTCCCTTCAGCAGCGAATTCTTTTACCATTTCAGGAACAGCTCCGTCCCAACCAACTACCATTACTTTGGAAGGAGCTGAGAACAGAACTGCTGCAAATAGAATAAGAAACCAAGTAGTTACAAATGTCCTCTTTAGATAAATAGCTTTCATATTTACCACCTCCGTAAGTTTTGATTTTTCCTATCTTCCTATTCCAAGGCGACATAACTGACAGGAAAACAGCGTGAAATCCTTTTCATGCTTAACGTTAAAGCACCTCCAACCTAATTCGAAATACAGCTAAAGGCCTCGACACACTCTCAATCTTCACAAACTCAATGACCGTTTCAGGGAAATGATCTCTTGCATTTTGCTTATCTATGTGATGTCGAACTCGGACAACTTCACGCCGTTTTCCCGATATTCATCTTCAGAAGCAATTCAGCTGGCTTGATTCAAGAAGGATACTTAGTCTACCGCATAATATATACCGAAATGTCAAATATCCATGGTAAACAACCAAACACTTTGCCAAAAAGCTCTACCAGAGGGGCCATACCAGTCATTCCTCAATCGACGGAATCGTTAATGGCGGACCCAAGTTCTCGAGCCTTCTTGCCCACACTTTGTCCGGCTTCTTGGTTCGCTGTGATAAGAAGCTCGCTCCCTTTTCTGGTGAATACGAAGGCTCCGATTATGGCTGTGAGAGGCGCGGTAAGAACCAGTCCGAAACTCCCGACTACAGTTATGAGTACTTCTGACGAAAAATAGTTGAGGTTCAGCATCGCTGATGTATTCACGCCCTGAGCCATGAAGGCCATGAGAAGAGTCAGATAGCCACCTGAGTAAGCAAAAAGAAGAGTGGTCGTCATTGTGCCCACCACGGCCCTACCCACACGAAATCCGGAAAACATCAGTTCTCTTGTGGTAATGTCGGGGTTTTTGAATACCACTTCTTGCATAGATGCAGAAAGATCCATACCGATATCCATTACTGCCCCTGAACTCCCGATAAAAATGCTGGCTAGAAAGAGCTGGTTCAGATCAAGGTGTGCAAACCCTGAATAGAGAAGTGTTTCAGCAAACGGCATCACCGAACCGTTTATGTAAAATGGGTCTGAAAAGCTTAAAGAAAGAATCAGGGTTACCAAGACTCCCGATATCGATCCAAGGAAGGCAACAAATCCCTTACGGGTGAATCCTCCAACAAGAAAGATGATTGCCAAAGTGAGTGCTGAAACAATTGCGAAAGCTATCAGTACAGGATTGAAGCCTTGTAAATAGAGCGGAATCATCACTTTCCACAGAACCAGAAGCGTCGTGGTGAACGAGAGTAGTGTTTTGAGTCCGGTGAACCCCGCGAAGAGTATAAGCATTACTCCGAATACCGTGAAAAGAAGCATCTCAGTACCAAGACGGTAGAAATCTACGACCTTAACGTAGATTGATCCGTCACCGATGGTTGAGTATTCGACATAGACGGTATCGCCTTCACTGAGTACTTTATCAAGTTCCATTTTACCTATAAGGTTGTTGTCTGTTTCAAAAACCTGACCTTTCAGTTCGCCGCGTTTGATCTCAACGGTCAAATACTGACTCCCCTGTTTTATCAGTCCATACTGCTTGAGTTCGGTATTGTCTACTTCAACAATCTTTCCAACTGTGTAGCTGTAATTTGAACTCTTATCATACCTGTTTGGCATGATGATGAGCACAATGTTCACAGCCACCAAGATCAATACAAAGAGCAGCTCGTACCGTTTTTTGGATCCACTTATGCTCACTTTTCTCATCTCCAATCAGAACAAGAGACCAGTGCGTTTTTCTGCGCACTGGCCACTACATTTATCGATACTATTAGTCAAGGAGTTTGAAGAGATTCTTGCCGATATCGGTATTGTCGTAGAAACCTGCGAACATTTCTTGGCCAACACCCATGGCGAATGTTGCAACTGGAACACCGGTATGCGAGTAAGATGTCCAACCGAGTCCGGCTTTTTCGTTCAGAATATGAGTGAGTGTTACGCTAACTGGATTGTAACCACCGTAGAGGATGTATGTTCTGCTATCCTTTGGTACGCTACCATTCACGTAGTAACCGAAGGCTTCCCGAAGTCTTTCAATCTCTGTATCGTTTAGAGGGATGCCCTGAGGTTTGCCAGTGGTCACAAGACCAAAGTTGTCCTCAACAAGAACGAGAAGATCTTCGAACGTGTTGAGTTTGCCCAGAGCCTTTTCAGAAGAGAGGAGAGCATCGAAGGCCTCGTAGGACATCTTCTGATTTCCGATTGTTGGAACGTTGGCAACGTACTTTGTTCCAGCAAAACCTAGTGTGAGTCCTCCCGTTTCGTGATCACCGGTAACAACAATAAGGGTGTCTTCCGGATGTTCATTGTAGAACTTTATTGCTTCCGCTATTGCCTTATCGAAAGCTATCGTATCTCCAACTGAGGCTGCTGCGTCGTTTGCGTGGCACGCCCAGTCTATCTTGCCTGACTCGACCATTATGAAGAAGCCATTGTCATTTGAGAGAAGCTGTATTGCTTTTGCAGTAATATCTGCCAGAGAGAATTCGTTCTCTCTATCGATTTCGTAAGCCATCGCTCCGCTGCCAGGAATTACTTCGTTTGTGATAATGACCTTTCCTTCAACTGATTCAAGTGATTCGAACTCTTCCTGAGTTCTTACAACCGTGAATCCATTTTCTACAGCTATCTCAAAGAGATTTCTGTCTTTACCTTTGTTGTCAGGCCTGTTGAAACTTCCGCCACCGAAGAGGTCGTAATTACTTGTTACTGCCTGAAGCCCAATTGAGTAGTAATTGTTTCTTGATTTCTCATGAGCGTAAAAAACTGCCGGCGTGGCATGGTCGATGGAGACGCTTGAAATGATCCCGACTTTCATGCCCCTGCTTTTGGCAAATTCTGCAACCGTTTGGTAGGATTCAGTAAGTGTTGGATCCATGCTAATAACGCCATCATTTGTCTTCCTTCCTGTTGCTATCGCAGTACCGGCCGAGGCTGAGTCGGTTATGAAGGAGTTTGAGGAGTAGGTTGTCGTCATACCCTGGACTGGAAACCTAAGCATGTTTAGCTTAGGAGTTACCGCATCCTCAAATGATGAACTTAGAAACAGTTGTGCTGCGTTGATCTGCGGAAGAGCCATGCCATCGCCAATAAACAGGAAAACATACTTTGGACCCGCAAGAGCCGTTAAAGCAAAGAGAACCACAAGCGAGAAAAGTAGCAGTGCTTTCTTCATAATACTTACCTCCTGAAAGAATTTGACCCTATTACTATCCATAGAGAATTCTAGAGTGCAGTTTTTTCCACAGTAGATTCTGAATATTCGAGATGCCTAATCACTTAATGGAAAGCAAAAGTAAGTCATGTATGCGAAACAAGTGGCTTCTAGAACTACTGCGAGACATTTGAAAAGAGCGTCTTGACAAGGCACCGAAGAAAGGCTTTCAGGTAATCTCCGCTTGAAAGTCTTCTCGACAAATCACTGGGTAAATCAATAACTGATGTTCAGGATGTCACCTGAAGCTTGTTTCACAGTCATCAGGCAAACCAAATCTTGATCCCATTTGTTCGCAAAGGAATTTCCCTACACGAAGGTGGGCAGAGTTACATACGAAGAAAACGGCGTGAGAATTACGCATTTTCCCACCGTTCAAGACAGGCATGAAAGACGCCAGATTCGGTTTTTCTCTCTAGGTAAAGCCTCTTCGATTAAGCATCTTCCCCGACACAGGGTGCGGCAATGGAGTATCATTGCATCAAGGACGCTCTCTATACAGGTGTCCCAATTTGTGAATGAAGATTTTAGAAAGATAAACGGTGGGAGGAATAATGCTCTTAACAGACCATGTAGATATTCCGACAGAACTAATAAGGGCGCAAGAGGAAGAAAGGCTGGTAGTCTTCGCGGGTGCCGGCGTTTCAATGGCCTCTCCGTCAAACATACCCGGTTTTGTCGACCTCGCAAAAGCCGTCGCGAAAAGCTACGGCCAAAAATACTACGTCAAACAGCAGCGAGTCCAACCTCCGGACGTCTTTCTCGGCAGTCTAAACTCCAAGAATGGCGGACAGGGCGTCCACGAAATTGTAAAACAGATTATGAGTAGAGAAACCTCTAGACCGTCGCAGCTTCACAACCTTATTCCTCTTCTATTCAAGAGCGCCCGGGACCTCAAAATCGTAACGACAAATTACGACGCTCACTTTCTAACCGTCTTGAAGAATTATGGAGGGAGATACGATGGCTTCGATATCTTCAGAGCGCCCGCTCTACCGAGGGGCGATGACTTCAGGGGAATAGTATATCTTCACGGAAACGTGGAACAGGATTCTAGATGGCTTGTCGTTACGAACAGGGACTTCGGAAGAGCTTACCTAACCGAAGGTTGGGCGAGGGACTTTCTTAGGGATCTGTACCTATCGGATTACACTATTCTCTTCATAGGGTACAGTCACAGAGATACCATAGTCGATTACCTGGCAAGAGGACTGGACATAAGGCAATCGAATAGATACGCACTTGTCAGCGCGAGCGATGCCGAGAGGTGGAAAGAGATCAATGTGATTCCCGTCTCCTATCCCCTAACACCCGAAAAGAAGAAAGTTCATTACGAACTTCAGAAGGCTCTTGAAAACTGGACTTCCCTGGCCAGTTCAGATCTTGAAACCCATACCGACAGAATTAAAAGCATTGCCGGCAAGAAACCCGGAATAGATCAGAAGGTCGACAGTTACCTAACATACTGTCTCAACCGTGAAGACCTCACAGAGGTCTTTTGTCGTTTCGCTGAGGGCTTCGCATGGGTGGAATGGCTCGATTCGAAAGCGATGCTGGATAATCTCTTCCGCGAGGAAGAGCCGCTCACAGAGATCGAAAAGTCTCTAACCCGCTGGTTCGTAAAAACTGCTTTCGTAAGCAGCAGCCAGGAACACCTGACTTTCTTGGCCTCTAGAAGATCATCCTTGAACCCATATCTGGTCTCTTCGATCGTGGAACAAATGGCAGACAGTGATCTGGAGATTCCAGATACCTGTCAGGCAGAATGGTTGAATCTGATCCTCAACAACTGGCACAAAGGAGAAACTCCATGTCTCGCAATGCTGAAAGCCCTGAAGAAGGTCGATGTCACCACAAACCCATGGATAATCACGAAGGCCATACAGAGCTTCTTCTCTCTTTCTCAGACTGGAAAACCGGCGAAGCTTTCCCTCTTTCACAGGCAATACGATCTTGAGCCTCTCGTCAAAACCGATTGCTTGAAGAAATTTTGGTCCGAGATCATTGAACCAAACCTTGATATACTACATGAAGACATCCTTTCGATTCTTACCTCGCAGCTAATGAAGGCCGTCACAGACATGTCGGTAATCAACGGCTCGGTAAGAGAGTACGACAGCATTTGCAGCGCGAGAAAGACCATCGAAGAGAGCGAGCCGGAATCGAACCCGCAATGGCTTCATATCTATATAGATCTCGTACGTGATACGATCCTTCACTTGATAAAAACCGACAACAAAGACAGGAACTTCTATTACGAATGGTGGAGACGATCCAGGGCCCCTATCCTGTGGCGTATACTGCTTTATGCTGTATCCGAAGACCCTTCGTGCTCTGACGATGACCGCGTAAGGATCGTCCTGGATAATGGGTGGCTGATAAATCCCGTTCTGAAAGCAGAAACTGCGAAGATCATCTCTAACTCTCTTCGAACAACCTCCACATCTGTTCTTATGAAAGTCGTTGAAACAATCGAAAGAGAACTAGACAGACTGAGCAGAGTACCTGATCTTGGTGACGGTCAGAGATCTAATCCCGCTACTGGAGAAATCCTCTCGGCAATCGAAAAGTCAGGAGTCGACTCCCCCGAAATCAAAAAACTAGTCAAACCGCTTAAAGAAAAAGAACGGTCATAGCGCCTCAAAGTTGAGTCAGAATAGAATTTGATTCGCAGGCACAATGTAATGCCGGAGTTCTTCGTTGAAGAGAAAGACAGCCGTGGCGACCATTATGATGTGCCAAATTCAGAGCTTCATGAAGCGCCAAAGATACTGAAAGATCTTGAAATAAGAAAGTGAAACTTCAAACGAAAGGATTCATAACGAGATATCACAAATAAACGGCCCGGAGGATTCTCCGGGCCTTGTAATACTAAGAGTCCGACTTAGCCTTCTTGCCCTTGTCCATATAAGCAACAAGGACCATAATGGCACCGCCTATCCATTTTAATACAACGTGCCAGGCGGGTTCTACAACGGTTCCGATGTTGAATGAAGCTAGAAGAGCCATAACCAGGACTACCACACCGGCGATCATCAATACAGTTCTTGACATAACAATCACCCCTCCTGTTCACAGGTATCTGGTACAATCTTGACTCCGTCTGCTATCGTGATTTTATCACAACTTCACGCAGGAAAGACCATTTTTGTAGAAAAAAACTCGCCTTGGTTTCAATCTACACATAATAGGTCGGTTATTCAGTTGCATTGATAGATTCGTCGATGATATCTTGACAGGCAACTTCGACCGAGCGCTGAAGGCAGAAAACACTGTAGTTCGCTTCCTCTCTTTGAGATGAAGAATCTAAGGTCTTTTGAGAAACCGTGGTTGGAGGTTCGAAAGAACAAGAGAAAGTGGTTGACCGTTGAATCGTTCTCCGTTCACCGAGGAGAACCCGTTGCTCGTTCAAGAGCGAGGATCTGTTCTTCGTTCTTGGTTGAAATCGTAAGCAGTAGCATCAAGATTCCGACCAGGAGCTTTGTCGGAATGACGGAATCTAGCCTTTTCGCAATAACCGTCAGTTGTCATCCCACTGAGCCTGTCCTGAAACCCTGCGCCAAAATGCTCCTGTTTGGGGTCTCCTGTTCAGGGTCATCCCGAACTTGTTTCGGGATCTTGGTTTTGGAGAAACCGTGGTTGGGGGTCGGAGGTCGGAGGTTGGAAAGAGCAAAGGATCAGTTGCAAGATGCAAGTTCCAAGTTGTAGTGTGCCAAGAAG